>NZ_JBHYIQ010000022.1:0-74819 GCF_042739895.1 Amycolatopsis sp. NPDC059021 | reverse complement strand
AGTGTGCGGGGGGGTCGTGGGGGCGGGGGGGGGGCCTCCCGGGGCGCGGGGGGGCGGGGCGACCGGTCCGCCCCCGGGCCCCCCCCCCCCAGGGCCGTGGTCACGGTCAGCTGACGGCGGCCGTGTCGAGCTCGGCGATCTGGTCCAGCGACATGTCGAGCTCCTCGTGCAGGAACCGGACGATCGTCCAGTGCGGCAGAGCGCCCTCGTCGAAAGGACCGAACTCCTTGACGTACAAGGGAATCCAGCGCAGAGCCTCGGCCGCGGCCTGCTCCCGGGGCGGCTCGTCCTGGTATTCGGAGTAGCTGATGCTGCGGTGCTCGACGAAGAAGCCGCCCGGCAGCCGCTCGGCGCAGAACTCGCGGTACTCCCGGGTCTGCAGGATCAGGTAGTGCCAGATCTCGTCGATCTCCTGTTCGACGGGGAGGAACAGCCCGGCGAGCTCGTCCTCGTGCGCGGAGACCAGATAGAGGTAGCGCAGGCATTCCAGCGTCTGCCGCTCGACATATTCGGCGGGTGCACCGGTTTTCGCGACGAAGTAGTCGACGACTTCGGCGTACAGCGGCTCGCCCAGCAGGGAACGCAGGTCGGCGGCGGAAACAGCGGGCACGATACTCCTAGTGGGTGCGGGATTCCGGGTGCAGCCAGGCGTACTTGCCGGACTTGCCGATCGGGATGTGCTGCCGGTGTACCGGTTCGACGGCCAGTTCCAGGTTCTCCGACAGAGCCGCGACCAGCGACGCGGCGGTCGTGGCGTCGAGCGGATCGCCGTCGAACGTGGTGTATTCCAGCTCCGCGGCGTTGCCTTCGCCGACTCGAAGCCGGTACAGGAACACCGGCGCAGCGCATTCGCCGATCCACCGGTCGAGGTCGCCGTGACAGAGCAGAGTGGATCCGACGCGGATCAGTTCCTTCTCCCGGCCGCAGAAGCGCGCTATGCGCGTCGGGTCGGGGCTCCCGTCCACCGTCCGCGCGCAATCGCCGGAACGGTACCGGATCAGCGGCATGTAGGGATTGCGGATACTGGAGACGATCAGGCTGAACAACGTGCTGCCTTCTTCGACCGGGACCAGTTCGACCCGCATTTCGTCCAGATGGGGGTGATAGCGGCCCTGGCGGTCGCTGTAATAGAGATAGCCGAGTTCGGTGCTGCCGAACAGGTCGATGATCGGGCAGTCGAAATGCTCGCGGAGAAACCGGGAAACATTGTCCGGGGTGTATTCGTAGGCGTGGACGATGCTGTCCGGCCGGGGCAGTGCCTGCGCCAGGCCCCACTGCCGCGCCTTGAGCACCAAGTGGGCGAGGTGATAGCTGGAACAGTCGAGATGGTAACTCCCGCTCGGATGTCCCGACCGCGTTTGCTCGATTTCGCCGAGCATGACGGCGACGTCCTCACGGGTCCACAACGCGGGGTCGAGCTGCTGGTTGACGTAGACAGTGCGCTCGTCGAGACGCCGGTCCGCCAGGCTCGGGCGTTCGGCGGGCTGCTCGCCGCGTGCCTTGGCGTTGACCCGCGCGACGTGCTGGGTGGCCAGCACGGTCGTGAGCGACACCCGCGGGCAGCCCTTTTCCCAGGTGTGCGCGATGTCGGGATGTTCGCTCCACAGCCGGTAATAGGACTTCAGCAGGAAATACGGCGGCCGGATCAGCTGCATGCGCGCGTGGTTCGTGCCGGTGGACAGCACGAACTCCGCGGCGCCGGACTCCAGCGCCGCTTTCAGCTCCGGGGTCATCCAGTTGTCCGGGAATTGGTGCGCGATGCGGTCCTTTTCGAGAATCGGGAACTCGCCGCGCTCGACGGAATCCCGGTACAGGGGAATGTCACGGACGGCGTCGACCATCTCGGCCGGGGGCTGGCTCGTCATGTTCACCCATCATCCGATGCCGGACACCGGTGACCGCCGGCGGTGGAACCCGCCGACGGCCACCGGTGCGGGGAAAGCCGTCAGGCCTTGCGGGAAATGCAGCCTTGCTTGGCCCGCGAAATGCAGCCCTCCTTGTTCGCGCTCGGCGCCGAATTCGCGGCGACCCACTTGTCCCACACCTTGTCCTGCGCGATCAGCTTGACCAGCTTGTCCATGCGCTACCTCCGAAGGGGATACACCGACCGCGGTGACCGAAACGATCATCGCCCCGCCAAGGTAAAGGGATTGCAAAGGATGTGTCAAGGAGACTTGAGGAAAGGTGGAGATGTCAAAGCCGGGTGAGGTGTCACGCGGTGTCGTGGTTTTCCGGCGAGTTCCCGATTTCGTTACGCGAATTCGGTGAAGATCCGTGCGGCGGCGGGCGTTCGGCTACCGTGGCCGTCATGAACGATCTTCCTCTGTCCGTGCTGGAACTCACGCTCGTGGAAGCGGGCAGGACGGCGGGCGACACACTGGCCGCGACGGTCACCACCGCGCGCCGCGCCGAGGAGCTCGGTTTCCGGCGCCTGTGGCTGACCGAGCACCACGGCACCCCGATCATCGCCAGCGTGTCGCCCCCGGTGCTCGCGGCCTCGTACGCGGCGGCGACCGGCACGATCCGGGTCGGCTCGGGCGGGGTGCTGGTGCCCAACCACGCGCCACTGGCGCTCGCCGAGCAGTTCCTGAGCCTGTCGGCGCTGCACCCCGGGCGGATCGACCTCGGCATGGGGCGCGGGCCGGGAACGTTCCGCGAGCCGGTGGTCCGGGCGCTGCGCCGGGGAGCCGGGATCGCGACCGACGAGGAATACCGCGAGGGAGTGACCGCGCTGCTGGGTTTCCTCGCCGACGAGACGTCCCTGCTGCCCGGCGTCGAGCGGCCCCGGCCGTGGCTGCTGGTGTCCAGCCCGGCGGGCGCGGGCCTGGCCGCCGAACTGGGGCTGCCGATCGCGGTCGCCCATCACATCCGGCCGCAGAGCACGGTCGAGGTGGTGGAGCGGTACCGGGCGGGCTTCCGGCCGTCGCGCTGGGGCGCGGAGCCGTACGTGATCGTCGCGGTCCGGACGATCTGCGCGGACTCCGACGCCGAGGCCGCGGCACTGGGACTGCCCGCGCGGGTACTGACCGAGAACATCGCGAAGCAGGACGACGCCGCTCCGTTCCCCACCGTCGCCCAAGCGGCGGAGCACGTGTTCGCGCCTGAACTGGAAGAAGGGCTCGCGGCCTACCACGCGCAGCAGGCGGAAGGTTCGCCGGAGACGGTGGCTCGGCGTCTCGTCGGCATCGCGGAGCGGACCGGCGCGGACGAGCTGATGCTGGAGACCCCGGTGTACGACCCGGCGGCCCGCGCGAGGTCCTACGAACTGACCGTCAAGGCACTCCGGGGTTCGTGACCCGAGATGGACTCGCGTAACGGCGGAGGCGCCGGGGAAGATGTCACGATGGGTGCGGCTGGGGGTGACCGGCGCCGCTCCGGTCACCCCCGGCCGCGGCTCAGCCGGCTGCCGCGCTGGAGGTCCCGCGCAGCTTCACGCTCGCCGTGGAAGCGTTCTTGATCGCCGTCTCGATCTGGGCCATCGTCGAGGACGAGCTCAGGCCGGGGACGGTCGCGGTGTTCAGCGCGTAGAGCGTGAACGTGTACGGATGGCTGGAGCCGCCGGGGCACGGGCCGAAGAACTTCTGCGTGTTCGCCCCGCTGCCCATGGCCTTCTGCTTGGCGCCGCCCTGGCCCGGCACGCTGAATCCGGCGTCGAGGCCTTCCGGCAGTGACGTGGTCGCGGCCGGGATGTCCCAGATCGCCCAGTGCAGTTTGTTGCCGTTGTTCGCGACGTCGGCGAAGACGATCGCGTAGCCCTTCGCGCCGGTCTTTCCCGCACCCCAAGCCAGCGGTGGCGAAGTGTCCTGTCCGGCGGAGTGATCACCGGCGCAGGTGTACTTGTCCGGGATCTTGGCATTGTCGGCGAAGGCGGTGCTGCTCAGCTTGAAGTCGGTGCCGGGAGTATTGCCCCCGGCGAACTTCAGCCGCACGATGACGTTGTCGAGCACCGACGGCGTGCCGCCGTTCTTGTCGTTGTTGGTGGAGGTGAGCCAGAGGCCGCCGTCCGGCGACTTCGTCACCGACCGCAGCCTGCCCCAGCGGCCGGAGAACACCGCCTGTGCCGGGCCGACGCCGGTACCAGCCGAGTTGATCTGCATGACCCACAGCTGTTCGCCGGTGACCCCGGCGACGTAGATCCAGTCGCCGACGATCTCGATCCCGCTCGGCCCCGCCTGGGAAGTCGGCCAGGTCTTCTTCGGGGCGATAAAGCCCGCGCAGTCGCCCCGGGTACCTTCGCACTTGTCCCAGCCGTAGTTGCCGCCCTTCTGGATCAGGTTGAGCTCGTCCATCGTGTTGTCGCCGAACTCCGCCGCCCACAGCTGGCCGCGCGAATCCCACGCCAGGCCCTGCGGGTTGCGGTGGCCGTAGCTCCAGACGTACCGCGCGTTTCCGCCGCTGGCGTAGAACGGGTTGTCCGAAGGTGCCGAGCCGTCCGCGTTGAGCCGCAGGATCTTGCCGTTGAGCGAATTCTTGTTCTGCGCGTTGCCGCCGTTCTTCGCGTCGCCCGCGGTGGCGTAGAGCTTGCCGTCCGGGCCGAACCGGATCCGGCCGCCGTTGTGGTAGCGGTTCTTGGCGATCCCGGTGAGGACCGGCTCCGACGTCGCCGACAGTTTGCCGTTCTCGTACTTCATCCGCACGATCCGGTTGTCGTTCGCGGTGGTCTGGAAGAGATACACCGAGTGGTCGGTGGCGAACGCCGGGGAGAGCGCCAGCCCGAGCAGACCACCCTCGCCGTTCGTCGTGACGGTGCCGGGGACCTTGCCCGCCACGGTCTTCTGCCCGTCCGGTGTCACCCGGACGACCTCGAACCGGTCGCGTTCGGTGGCCAGCGCCGAACCGTCGGGCAGGAAGTCCACCGACCAGGCCAGGTCGACCTTCGCGATGTCCCTGTCGTACTCCGGGATCCCGCCCCCGCCCGTGTTACCGCCGGTGGTCTTCGCGGTGATGGCGTTGCTCGCGGCCGAGGTGTTCCCGTTGGGGTCACGGGATTTCACCGTGAACGTGTAGGACGTGGCCGGGGTCAGGTCGGTGACCGTGGCCTCCAGCGACGTCGTGGTCGCGACCTTGGTGGCGCCCTGGTAGACGTCGTAACCGGCGATCTTGCCGCTGTTGTCGGTGGAGGCGTTCCACGCCAAGGACACGCTGTTAGCCGTTGTCCCGGTCACCTTGAGCGCCGACGGCGCGGTCGGCGGGGTGGTGTCGTCGCTCGGGGGAGTGGTGAACGTGACGACGTTGCTCTGCTGCGAGGGGTTGCCCGCCGCGTCGAACGCGCCGACCGAGATGTCGTAGGCGGTGTTCGGGGTCAAGGTGTCCACGGTCGCGGAAAGCGTGTTCCCGTCGACACTCTTGAGGACGTTGCCGCCGCGGTTGATCTCGTAGCGCACCACGCCGACGTTGTCGGTCGAGGCCTCCCAGGTGAACGTCGCCGAGGTCGGCTTGACGTCGCTCGCCTTGAGGTTCTTGGGCGGCGTCGGCGGTTCGCCGTCGTCGGAGCCGGTGAAGGTGTCGGTGAGCTTGTCGGCGTTCGGGCCGCCGTCCGCGGTGGTGGAGGTGGTGCGGATCTTGTTGGTGCCCGCGGTCAGTTTCACCGTCGCGGTCACGGTCTTCCACGTCGTCCACGAACCGGTGCCGGGGAACGACAGGGTGGTGGCCGGGCCGCCGCCCACGCTGAGCGAGAGCGGTCTGTCGGCCGCGGTTCCGTTGGCGTAGCGGAAGGTCAGCGTGTGCGTGCCGGCCTGTGCCGCGTCGACGGAGTACTCGACATAGCTGCCGACGACGTTGTCGAAGTTGACGAATCCCTTGCCGGAGTAGCCGGCGTGGTTGGACTCGACCTTGCCCTGGGAGATGAAAGCGCTTTCCGACTCGTAGTCGGTCGACGCCGCGGACGCGGTGAGCGCGGGCAGCACGGTACTGCCGAGCGCCGCGGCGGCCAGGCATGTCAAAGCCGCGCGCCACGGTGGGCGGGGTGCCACTGGAGGCCTCCTGCTGGGTCGGGGACAGGGAGGGGCAACGCGGCGGAATGGGCGGGGGCCCACCGGGAACGTCATAGTTAGGAAAGTTTCCTATCTATAGCGGAAATCACACACCCTCGGCGTCCCGGTGTCAATACCGGCACCGGATAGTGACGCTGCGTGCGGCCCGGTAGTGCCGGTGACCGGTGCGTAAAAATCATGTACGGCGCTGTACATGATAGTTACTGGCTGGTAGGTTGACCGCGTCGCACTGTGATCCACTTCATGATTCAAAGGGGAGTCATGGGCAAAAACCCTGTTCGCCTGCTGGCCGCCGCGGTCGCCCTCACGCTGACCTTCGTCGCCGCACCGGCCGCCACGGCCACCGCGGCAGGAACGGCGACCACCGCGACCGATCCGTTCTACAGCTACAGCGGTAGTGAGCCGCTGTCGTCCTTCGCCCCCGGGACCGTGCTCAAGACCCGGACGCTGAACTACCACGTCATCGGCATTCCCACGCCGGTGCAGGCCGTCCAGCTGCTCTACCGGTCGACCGACGCCCAGGGCCGCGCGTCCGCCAATGTCACCTCGGTGGTCCGCAGTCTCACCGGTGACACCGGTAAAGCGGTTTCGTACCAGTCGTTCTACGACTCGCTCAACCCGGAACACGGCCCGTCCAGGGCGATCGCCGGGGATGTCTCGCTGGGCGGGCTCATCCCGAACGCGGAAGCCCTCTTCATCGCGCCCGCTCTGTTACTCGGCTACAACGTGGTCATCCCCGACACCGAGGGACAGACCGCGAACTTCGCGGCGGGGCCGGAATACGGCACCAACACCCTGGACTCGATCCGCGCCGCGACGAAGTCCCCCAAGACGGGGATGAACGAGAACACCAAGTTCGGGCTCATCGGCTACTCGGGCGGCGCCATCGCGACCGGCTGGGCGGCCGCGCTCGCCCCGCGCTACGCGCCGGACGTCGACAAGAACCTGGTCGGCTTCACCGAGGGCGGCGTGCTCGTCGCCCCCGCGCACAACCTCAAGTACGTCGACGGCAGCATCGCGTGGACCGGGGTCATGCCGATGGCGCTCATCGGGGCGTCCCGTGCCTTCGGTATCGACCTCAAGCCCTACGCGAGCAGCTACGGCCTGCAGGTGCTCAAGGATCTCGAACACGCGTCGATCATCGACGCTGTCGGGCACTATCCCGGGCTGACCTGGACCAAGCTCGTCAAGCCGGAGTACGCCAACCCGAACTCGATCCCGCCGTTCGTCGAAGCGGTGAACAAGATCAACATCGGGCAGGCGCCCACCCCGGCCGCTCCCGGTTTTATCGCGCAGGGCAACGGCGGTGTCTTCGAGGGCACCTTCGGCAACCCGCCCGGCATCGGCACCGGGGACGGCGTGATGGTCGCGGGCGACGTCCGGGCGCTGGCGAACCAGTACTGCGCCACCGGCAACAAGTCGATCAAGTACGAACAGTACGACGCGCTGAGCCACGTCGGCGCGGCCGCGGCGTGGGCGCCCTCGGCGATCGGCTGGCTCGTCGACCGGTTCGCGGGCAAGGCGGCGCCGTCGGACTGCGGGCGGATTCCGGCGGGCAACTCGCTGGCCCCGGAGAAACCGGTTTCCTGACCGGGACGACGTTCCGCTGATCGGTGCCCGGCCGGGAAATCCCGGCCGGGTACCGGTGCGAGCACGATTGCCCGGACCACGGGGCGGGTACCGTTCGGACGTGACCGCTCAAGACCGTCTCGCCCGTCGCACCTTGCCGAAGGGCCCGCACAACCTGAGCCGCGACGAGGTGGCGGGCACCCAGCGCGCCCGGCTGATCGACGCCGTACTGGACAACGTCGGCGAGCGCGGGTACCCGAACACCACGATCGGCCACATCACCGCGGCCGCGGGCGTGTCACGCACCTCGTTCTACGAACAGTTCGCCGACAAGCAAGACGCCTTCCTCGTCGCGTACCACTCGTTCACCACGGAATTCCTCGACGAAGTCGTCGCGGTGGCCGCCGGGGCGCTGACGCCGCTCAAGGCGCTCACCGCGTGCGGCGACTTCCTCGTCGACTACGTGCGCCGGCATCCCACGGCCGTCCGCGCCGTCCTGCTCGAGATCTACGCACTCGGCGACGCCGGGCTCCGGGCACGCGAACTCACCCTGCGCGCCGGCGAAGCCGTGTTCGACCGGACGGTCGGCTGGCTGCGCAGGACCGATCCCGCGCTGCCGGTGCCGCCGCCGTTCACCGCGCGCACCGTCGTCGCCGCCACGATCGAACTGATCGCCCAGGCGATCTGGCACCGCACCGAGGACGCTTACGCGCAAACCCGCGAAGCCGTCCGCTACACCTGGCAGCTCGGCCTGTTCGGGCACCGGTACGTCCACGCGCCTCGCTCCGGCGGTTAGGCTCACCGGGTGGAACTGCGTCAGCTGCGGTACTTCTGCGCGGTCGCCGAGGAGGAACACCTGACCAGGGCGGCGGAGCGGCTGGGTATCCGCGCGACGTCGCTCAGCCAGCAGATCATCGCGCTGGAAAAACTGGCCGGCACCCCGTTGTTCACCCGGACCCCGGCGGGGATGACCCCGACCGCGGCGGGACGTGCCCTGCTGCCCAAGGCTTACGTCGTCCTGGAGGCCGCCGAGGAGGCGCTGCGAGCCGCTCGCGAGCCGGACGCGCCGGTGCTCCGGATCGGGGTGACGCCCGGTGCTCCGCCGCCGGCGGTGTCCGCGCTCGGCAGGCTGGGCGCGCGGCGAGAGTGCACTGTGGACCTGCGGGATCTCCCGGTGGCGCGGCAACTGGAGCGATTGCGTGCCGGTGGTCTCGACGCCGGGCTGGTGGTGCTCCCTGCGGACACGACCGGGCTGGCCTCGGCGGTGATCAGCGACGTCCCGCTGGGAATCCTGGTGGCGGCCGGGCATCCGCTGGCGGGGAAGGCCAATGTGGACTGGCCGGATCTCGACGGCCAGGAACTGCTGTGGTTCGATCGCGAGCTGGCTCCCGGGTATCACGACCACGTGCTCGCCGCGTGTGCCGACGCGGGGTGGCGACCCCGGATCCGGGCAGGGGCACCGAGACGGGCGCTGTTCACGGCGGAACTCGGGAGCGGGGAGGCCATGGTGGCGCTGCGCCCGCGATGGGCGGCGGGGGACGGCGAGCTGGTCTGGCGGCAACTGCCCGGCGCGCCCCGGGTCCGGCACGCCCTGGTGTGGCGGAACCCACAGCACGGGTCCGCGTTCGCCGGGCTGGCCGCTGAGCTGGCCGATGAGGCGCGGGCTTACACGGATGAGGCGCCGCCTCGTGGACAGCGGTGAACTGTCCGGCTTTGCTGAGGGTCGTTCGAGCCCTTCGACCTTCAGGAGTACGGGATGTCGTTGACCTGCTGGGGATTCGTCTACCTCGCCGACGGCGCCGACCCGGCGCGTGACACGTCCATTGTGGACACGGGAAGCTGTCGCACCGTGCTGGTCGGCATGGCGGAGCCGGACCAGGTCGCCGACGTCGCCCGGCGCCTGGCCGACGACGGCGCGCAGCTGATCGAGCTGTGCGGCGGCTTCGGTCCACAGTGGACCGCTCGGGTGCTCGGCGCGGTCGGCCACCGGGTTCCGGTGGGCGCGGTGACGTACGGCACCGAGTCCGTCCCCGGACTGCACGCCCTGTTCGCCCCGCCGGACGCGTAGCAACGAGAGCCGGTCAGGCCCGCGCTGACAGGGCGGCGTCGAGCAGGGCTTCCGCCGCTGCCCTCGCGTGGTGACCGCAGCCCGCGTCGTCGAGGACCATGGCGCGGCTGGCGGCGCCGTCCACGAGGACCGCGAGCTGTTCGCCAAGGGGCCGGGGTTCGGCGACGCCGAGCGCGCTCACCAGTTCGGTCAGGCGATCGGCCAGACGGCGCTTCTGCTCGGACGAGTAGGCGTGGACGGGGCTGTGCGGGTCGGGGAACTCGGCCGCCGCGTCGATGAAGGGGCAGCCCCGGATCGGGCCATCGGTCTCGGGCACGGTGAACAGCGCGAGAATCCGTTGCCGGGGCGGGAGATCCTCGCGGTCGAGCACGCTTTCCAGCGTGCGCCCGGATTCGCCGAGGTGCTCCAGGTAGCCGACCACCAGGTCGTCCTTCGTGGGGAAGTGCGTGTACAGGGTGCGCTTGGACACCGGGGCGGCGGCCGCGACCTGTTCCATGCCCGTCGGGTTGATCCCGTGGGTCTCGAAGAGCGCGGTGGCCGCGGCGAGGATGCGCTCGCGCCCGCCCCGGCCCCGGCGGCGCCGGATCGTGTCCCGCTCGCTCATCCCTTAACTGTACAGGACCGTGTACTTAAGGCGCCGGACGTCTGCTACCGTCTTAGGTAAACGCAACCGTTTACCTAGTGAGGAGTGTCTCGATGACGGCCTATCTGCCCGAGTACGCCGAGAAGCTGATCCGCGGCAGGCGGGCGGTCCGGTCCTTCCGGCCGGATCCCGTCCCGGACGAGACGGTGCGGGCGATCTTCTCCCTAGCGGGCGCGGCTCCGTCGAACTCCAACACGCAGCCGTGGCGGGCCGAGGTGGTCAGCGGGGCCGCGCGCGACCGGCTGAGCGACGCACTGCTGGCGGCGCACAAGCACCAACGTCTCTCGGTGGATTTTCCCTACCAGGACGCGCTGTACAGCGACGTGCATCAGCTGCGGCGCAAGGGTTTCGGCGAAGCGATGTACGGCGCGCTCGGTATCGGCCGTGACGACAGGGAAGCCCGCGAGGCCTACGACGCGGAAAGCCTGCGGTTCTACGGCGCTCCCCATGTCGCGCTGGTGCTCGCACCGTCCAATGCGGACGCCCGGATGACCGCGGACATCGGCATGTACGGCCAGACACTGCTCCTGGCGATGACGGCCTACGGCGTCGCCAGCTGTCCCCAGGGCTTGCTGGGTTTCTATGGCGACACGATCCGTGAATCGCTGGGAATCCGGGACGGCAAGGTGCTTTTCGGCGTTTCGTTCGGCTACGCGGTCGAGTCCGCTCCGGTGAACCAGCTGAAGCTCACCCGCGCGGAACTCGAGGAGACCACGCGGTTCCACGAATAGCCATGACGGGACGGCGGGGCGTGGGCTAGGCTTCGTGCATGCCTCTCGCTCTGCGTCTCGGCCGCGGCTGCCGCCCTCGCGGCTGCCGGGCGCCCGCGCGGCGAGTGCTCGGCCGCCGGGTGCGATACGCGATCGGCTCCGAACCCGGTCAGGTCAACGGGATGCGATGGCTCCGCTCGCCGCGCGCCGTGCCGGGTGACTGAGGAAGTTTCTCCCGTCCTTTTCCGGAAACCGGTTTTCCGGGCTTGTCCGTGCGTTCTCCGCGGGCGCCCGGAAAACCCGGTCACCTCGCCGCGCGGACACGCATGCCCATGACCACCAGCGAAACCCGGGGCGGGCGCCCCGGGCAGAGGAGCATGTCCGAAAATGCCCAGCGAATTCTTCTTTCCCGCCCCGGAGGGTGAGGTTCCCGGCGCCGAGGGATATTTCGGCGCGTTCGGCGGAAAGTTCGTCCCGGAGGCCTTGACCGCCGTCGTGGACGAGGTCGCCGTCGAGTACGAAAAGGCCAAGGCCGACCCCGCGTTCGTCGCGGAGTTCGAGCAGCTGCTCGCGCACTACGCCGGGCGCCCCAGCGCGCTCACCGAGGTGCCGCGCTTCGCGGAACACGCGGGCGGGGGCCGGATTTTCCTGAAACGCGAGGACCTCAACCACACCGGCTCGCACAAGATCACCAACGTGCTCGGCCAGGCGCTGCTCACCCGGCGAATGGGCAAGTCACGGGTCATCGCGGAGACCGGCGCCGGCTCGCACGGCGTGGCGACCGCCACCGCCTGCGCGCTCTTCGGTCTCGAATGCACTGTCTACATGGGAGAGATCGACATCCGGCGGCAGGCGCTCAACGTAGCGAGGATGACGATGCTCGGCGCCGAGGTCGTCCCGGTCCGCACCGGCTCGCGCACACTCAAGGACGCCATCAACGAGACGTTCCGCGACTGGGTCGCCAACACCGAAACCACGCACTACATCTTCGGCACGGTCGCGGGACCACATCCGTTCCCGGCCATGATCCGCGACTTCCAGCGCGTCATCGGAGTCGAAACCCGCCGTCAGATTCTCGAACGGACGGGGCGGCTGCCCGACGCGGCCATCGCGTGCGTCGGCGGCGGCTCGAACGCGATCGGGTTCTTCCATCCTTTGCTGGCCGACGACGTCCGGCTCGTCGGCTGCGAGGCCGCCGGGCACGGCATCGAGACCGGCGAGCACGCGGCCACCCTGTCCGCGGGCGAACCCGGCATTCTGCACGGCTCACGCTCCTATGTCCTGCAGGACGAAGAGGGCCAGATCACCGAGGCCTGCTCGATTTCGGCCGGTCTGGACTATCCCGGCGTCGGGCCCGAACACGCGTACCTGCACGACCTCGGCCGTGGCGAATACCTCCCGATCACCGACGACGCCGCGATGCGGGCGTTCCGGTTGCTTTCGCGGACCGAAGGCATCATCCCGGCGATCGAAAGCGCGCACGCGCTGGCCGGGGCACTCGAAGTCGGCGAGGAACTGGGCGAGGACGGGCTGATCGTCGTCAACCTTTCCGGGCGCGGTGACAAGGACATGGACACGGCCGCCCGCTATTTCGGGCTGTCGCAGGCAGGGGAGGAAGCGAAGTGAAGAATTTCGCCGGTGGTAAGCGAAAACTGCTCGGCGACACGCTCGCCGCGGCGAAGGCCGAGGGGCGCGCGGCCCTCATCACCTATTTCCCGGCGGGATTCCCGACCGTCGGCGGTGGCACCGAGGCGGTCAAGGCGATGCTCGAATCCGGTGCCGACGTCGTCGAAGTCGGGCTGCCGCACAGTGACCCGGTGCTCGACGGGCCGGTCATCCAGACCGCCGACGACATCGCGCTGCGGGGCGGCGTCAAGATCGCCGACGTGCTGCGCACGGTCCGCGAGGCGCACGCCGCGACCGGCAAACCGGTGCTGGTGATGACGTACTGGAACCCCGTCGACCGCTACGGCGTCGAGCGGTTCGCCACCGAACTCGCCGAGGCAGGGGGAGCGGGCTGCATCCTGCCCGATCTGCCGGTCCAGGAGTCCGCGGAATGGCGGGCACAGGCCGAAAAGCACGACCTGGCCACAGTTTTCCTCGTCGCGCCCAGCAGTACGGACGCGCGGCTCGCGGAGATCACCGCGGCGGGCTCCGGCTTCGTCTACGCGACTTCGCTGATGGGCGTCACCGGGGCCCGCGCGTCGGCCGGCGAGGCCGCGGGCGAGCTGGTCCGGCGCACCAGGGCCACCAGCGGGCTCCCGGTCTGTGTCGGCATCGGCGTCGCCAACGGACGGCAGGCCGCCGGGATCGCGGGCTTCGCGGACGGCGTGATCGTCGGTTCCGCCCTCGTCAAGGCGATGCTCGACGCGCCAGGCGAGGCCGAGGGACTCGCGGCTGTCCGCGCGCTCACCGGCGAACTCGCCAGGGGCGTCCGCGGGCTCGCTTGACCGTGACCCGCCGGGGAGGCACCACCTCTCCAGCGGGTCCGCGCTTGCCGCACCGAAACCGGGACCGTGGGTACGAGACGCCCCCTCGACGTGTCGTAACCCACGGCCCCGATTCACCCCCAGCCAGAAAGGCCTTCTAACGGCGTACCTGCTTCTGACGATCGTGCGCCCAGCCGGCGAGCACCACGCCCGCGGCGGTGAGGAACACGAGCACAAGCAATCGGCCGCCCCAGCCACCGGGGACCCAGTCGAGCGCGCCCCACAGCGTGGCCGAGGTGTGGTCGAACAGGCCGCGGATGGCGGCCTGGGCGAAGACGACGGTCGTCACCATCCCGAGAATCTGCAGTGCGACGTAACCGCCCTTGTGCATCATGGTCCTCCGTTCCGGTGTCCCCTACCGGGACGGGAACCAGTCTCGCCGTGGTGGGCGCCTCCTCACATCGGTCGCGCGTCGCGAACAGCCTTCGACCACGGGCGAGGACGGGTGCTCGACCCGGGTCGGGCACGGGCCCTCCCGCGGGCTGGTGCGCGGCCCCTGACGGATCGACGATGATGGGCCGGTGAACACAGAGGCGGGAGATGCCGCGCCGCCACTCGGGCCGTGGCAGCACGCGTGGCGGTTGCTGGCGGCCGCGGCGATCGGCGTGCCGATCTGGCTTCGCGCCGCCAGCGAGCTTCCGCCGGACACGACGGGGCTGCCGCTCGGCTGGCTGCTCGTCGGTGACCCGCTGCTGGCCTTGGCGTGCCTCGCGGCATTGCTCTGGCGGCGGCGCTTCCCGCTCACCGTCGCCACGACGGTGGTGGTCGTCTCGACCGCCTCGACCCTCGCGAGCGGCTCCGCGCTGCTGGCGCTGGGCTCGCTGGCCGCCCGGCGGCGCCTGGCCGCGGCCCTGCTCCTGGCGGTGCCCTGCGTGGCGAGCGTGCCGCTCACCTACACCCTCTACCCCCACCGCGGCGAATCGGACCCGCTGTGGCTCACGATCGCCTTCCCGCCGTTGATCGTGGGCATCGTGGTGGCGGTGGGCGCCGCGGTCGGGGCGCGGCGGGAGGAACTGCGCTCGCTGCGGGAACGGGCGGAAAGCGCGGAGCGCGAGCAGGCCGCGCGGGCGGCGGAGACCCGGATGGCGGAGCGGCACCGGATCGCCCGCGAGATGCACGACGTCCTCGCGCACCGCGTCTCGCTGGTCGCCATGCAGGCCGGGGTGCTGGGGCATCGCACCGACCTGCCCGCCGAGCAGATCGCCGTGCTGGCGCGGGGGATCGCCGACGGATCCCATCAGGCGCTGGAGGAGCTGCGGGACGTCCTCGGGGTGCTGCGGGCGAGCCCGGACGGTCCCGAACCGCCGCAGCCCTCGCTCGACGGCGTCCCGGCGCTCGTCGACGACGCGCGGGCGCTGGGGCTGGACGTCACGTGCACGACGACCGTGCCGGGGAAGCCGCCGGGCCTCGTCGCGCGGACCGCCTACCGGATCATCCAGGAAGGACTGACCAACGCGGGCAAGCACGCGCCCGGCGCGCGGGTGTGGGTCACCGTCGAGGGAGCGGCGGGTGACGGGCTGCGGGTGACGGTCCGCGATTCCGGGGCCGCGCGGACCACCGGCGGGCCGCCCGCCTCCGGGTTCGGGCTGCTCGGCCTCGCGGAGCGGGTCGCGCTGGCAGGCGGCACACTGGACCACCATCCGGTCGCCGAGGGAGGCTTCGTGCTCGGCGCGCGGCTTCCGTGGCCGGTTCGCGCGGGCGAAGGGAATGCGTGAGTGGACACCGAGCCGGAACCGGTGCGGATCGTGCTCGTCGACGACGATCAGCTGGTGCGGATGGCATTGCGGCTCATCATCGACGGCGAGCCCGACCTGACCGTCGTCGGCGAGGCCGCCGACGGGGACGCCGCGATCGCCGTGGTGGGCAAGGAAGAACCCGACGTCGTCCTGATGGACGTGCGGATGCCCGGCCGCGACGGGCTGAGCGCGACCGAGGAGATCCTCGCCCGGCCGCCCGCCCCGCGCGTGCTGGTGCTGACCACGTTCGACTCCGACGAGCTGGTGCTCGGCGCGCTGCGCACCGGCGCGCTCGGGTTCGTCCTCAAGGACACTCCGCCGCCCGGGATCCTCGCCGCGGTCCGGGCCGTGGCCGCCGGGGAGCCCGCGCTCTCGCCCGCAGCTACCGCGCGGCTGATCGCCGCGGCCACCGGACCGCGTTCGCCCGACGCGCGCCGGGCCTCCCGCGACGCGGCGCGCCGGAAACTGGCCGCCCTCACCGAACGCGAGGTGCAGACCGCGCGTGCCATCGCCGACGGCCTGTCCAATCCCGAAATCGCCCAGCGGCTCCACATCAGCGTCGCGACGGTGAAGGCCCATACCAGCGGCCTGTTCGCCAAGCTGGCCGTGGAAAACCGCGTCCAGATCGCGCTACTGGTCCGCGACGCCGACGACTGACGCTGGTAGCTTCGGCGGGGTGTTTCCCGTGGGGGCCGAGGCGACGATCGGCGCGCTGACCGCGGACCCGCACCCGCTGCTGGCCCGGCTGCGCGCGGCCGAGCCCGTGTCGTGGCTGCCGGCGCTGAACGGCTGGCTCGTCACCCGGCACGATCTGGCGACGCGCGTGATGCGCGACTCCGCGGTGTTCACTGTGGACGATCCCCGGTTCTCCACGGCGCGGGTCGTCGGCCCGTCGATGTTGTCGCTCGACGCCGCCGAGCACACCCGGCACCGGGCCCCGTTCTCGCGCCAGTTCCGGCCGAAGGAGATCGAGCGGCGGTTCGGGGACTTCGTCCGCGAGGAATGCGATCGCCTGGTCGGCGGCTTCCAGGCCCAGGGCCGTGCGGAGCTGCGGCGGGCACTGGCCGGCCCGCTGGCGGTCGCCGTGGTGGCCGGCGCGCTCGGCCTGCGCGGCGCGGAGGCCGGGCGGATCCTCGCCTGGTACGACGCCATCGTGTCCACTGTGGACGATCTGTCGGCGGGCAGGGAGCCGGATTCCGGTGGTACGGAAGCCTTCGGCGAACTGCGCGCGCACATCGAGGGCTCGGTGGCCACGCGCGACCCCTCGCTGCTGACGGAAGCGGCGGCGGCGCTGGCGCTGCCCGAGGTGGTGGCGAACGCGGCGGTACTGATGTTCGGCGGCATCGAAACGACCGAAGGCATGATCGCCAACGTCCTGGCGCATCTGCTGGGCGATCCCGCGTGGCTGGCCGCGGTCGGCGAGGACCGGGCCCTGGTCCCGGACGCCGTCGAGGAATCACTGCGGCTGGAACCGGCGGCGGCGGTCGTCGACCGGTACGCCACGCGTGACGTCGAACTCGCCGGGGCGCCGATCGCCGCGGGCGATCTCGTCACGGTGTCGCTGACCGCGGCCAACCGGGATCCGGCGGTCTTCGCGGACCCCGACGTCTTCGACCCGCGACGCCCGGACCTGCGCAGACAGCTCGCTTTCGCGCACGGGCCGCACTACTGCCTCGGCGTCGACCTGGCCCGGCTGGAAACCCGGATCGCCGTCGAAACCGTCCTCGACCGGCTCCCCGGCCTCCGGCTGACCGCCCCGGCCACGCCGAGCGGCCTGGTCTTCCGCAAACCCGCCGCCGTGTCCGTGACCTGGGAAACCTGACGCCCCCGTCCGCAGGCCCGGCAAAAGTCCGTGAAGGCCTCCTTCACAGCGCTCAACGCTGTGAAGGAGGCCTTCACGGACCGGCGCTACGGCCGAGACGTCAGGAGGCGATGCCCCGGCGCGCGATGACCTTCGTGATCTTCGCCCGGACGAGCGACTCCTCGGGCACGGCGTTGCGCTTGCCGTACGCCTCGGCCTGGTCCTCGCCCATGTAGCGGCCGCCGAGCCGGGTGGCCCAGTCGAGCATCTCGGGCAGGTCGTGGGTCAGCCGCGCTTCGGCGGTGAACTGGACGTAGGAGTAGGGCGGCCGCTGGTCGTCGACGCACAGCGAGATGCGCGGGTCACGGCGGATCGCCTTGCCCTTCAAGGTGTCCGTGCCCGTGGTGAACACCAGCTCGTCCCCGTCCGGGGTCTCGTCCAGCAGGAACCAGACCGGCGTCACGATCGGCGCGCCGTTCGCGCGCACCACCGCGAGCATGCCCGTGCGGGTCCCCTCGGTCGCGAACTCCCACCACTCGTCCCTGGTCATCTCGTGCATGCCCCCGACCCTAGAGGGTCACCCGTGCGTGCGCCCGGGGAAGGCCGACTAGCCTGGCCTGCTGTGCGAGACGACGAACTGACGGCGGCGGGGCTGGCCGACGAGGGCCTGACGCGGCGGCTCAAGGCGCTCGCCTGCACCGCGCCGTTGCACGACCTCGACGCGCGCAAGGCGAAGCTGGACTGGGCCGACGCCACGATCTACCAGATGGCCGAGATCGCGCTGCACACGATCGACCAGGTCACCATCGCGATGGACTTCGACACCGGCGCCGGGCACGACGAGGTCATCGACCGGCTGCTGCCGTTCATCGCGCTGCAGGCCCCGTCGCGGATGCCCGAGGAGCACGTCCGGGTGGCCAAGTGGGTGCTCGACAACATGATCAACGTCGGCACCACCGACCGCGGCTTCCGGCGCGTCTACGGTTCGCTCGGGCCCGGCGGCTACCAGCGCCGTCAGTTCGACTTCAAGCTGCTGGTCGAGCTGGCCGCCCCGGACGGCGAGGTCTACCTGCGCGCCACCGACGAGGCGATCAACGTCCTGGTCGGCGCGCTGGACACGGACGTCGAGTCGGCGCAGATCGCGGCCGAGGTCAAACTGGAGAACCTGATCAACCGCGGCCGCCTCGCCGACGCCAAGCTGGCCGCCGAGCAGGCCCGCTACCGGACCGTCCAGTACGGCGAGACGCTGCGCGCGAAACTGGACGCGACGCGCCGCGACGTCCGGGCCGTCGACTGGGAGCGCGAGGTCCCCGAGCTGCTGGACAACGCGCTGAGCCACATCGAATCCCGCTTCCGCGCGGAGAACGCGATCCTCAAGAACATCACCACCGCGCGCGACGAGACCGAGGACCTCGACCGCAAGCGCCGCGCGGCCGAGCTCGTCGACATCGTGAGCGACTGCATCCGGCGGCACACCCGGCTGCAGTCGCGGCTGGCCGACGCGGGCGCGGTGTTCCGCGCCGAGCAGGATCGCCAGCAGTTCTCCGGCCCACCGCAGCGGGCCACGCTCGACCTGTTCGGCCAGCTGCTCGTGC
Source organism: Amycolatopsis sp. NPDC059021 (assembly GCF_042739895.1). NCBI lineage: Bacteria > Bacillati > Actinomycetota > Actinomycetes > Pseudonocardiales > Pseudonocardiaceae > Amycolatopsis > Amycolatopsis sp. NPDC059021. The sequence goes on along the minus strand of NZ_JBHYIQ010000022.1, from coordinate 56,215 downwards.
CTGCCCTCGGCCTGCCGCTGGCCGACGCGGTCACCCCGGCCGAGTCGTTCTTCCACGCCGCCGCCGGGATCACCGCGCCGACCGTGCCGTCGCTGTCCGCGCTGGTTTCGCTGCTGCTGCGGCCCGCGCCGGAACGCGAGCAGCTCGTCGGCGAGATCCCCGAACCCGAGCTGATGCCCGCCGAGGACACCGATCGTTTCGGCGACGAGATTTGGCGCCGCGCCGACGAACTGCTCGACCTGCCCGAGGTGCCGCGCCGGCTGTCCGGTCTGCTGGAGGAGGCCCGCCGGATCGACCCGGCGCTGCCGTCGCTGGTCGCGCTGCGCGCCCTGCACGCCTACAGTCCCGAGGTCGGCGCCGCGCGGCGGCAGGGGGAGCGTCAGGTGCTGCTCGCCGTCGACGACGGCACGCTGCTCGACGATCCGGACTTCGGCGGCGCCGATCTGCTGCTGTCCACCGCGCAGCTCGACCGCGCCGACGACGAAGAGAACGAGGAGGTCGCCTGATGGCCGTGTCCCACAGCAGCCTGGACGCCGAGGCCGCCGCCCGGCTGGTCGCGTACGGCATGCGGCCCAAGCAGCTGCCCGCGCGCGACGTCGTGTACGGCGAGCTCGTGCGCCGCTACGTCGAGGACAACGCGTTCAAGGCGCTCACGCACGCGGTCGCGGCCGGGCTCGGGCTCATGGTGCTGGAGGTCAACCACCAGGCGGGCGCCGTGCTGGCCGCCACCGACGAGTCGGTGTTCGAGATCCGCATGGACAGCTACGCGCGGCAGAGCAAGATCCGCGAGCGCCGCGAGACCGAAAAGGTCCTGCACGGGCTCATCCACCTGGCCACCGCCGCGCTCGGCTACCCGCGCCCGGACGACCTCGCCAACGACACCTACATCGGCCGGGTCAGCGTCGAGCAGGTGGACGCGATGGTCCGCGAGGCCGCGCGCATGCTCGACGAGCGCGCCGCGGAGGCCGAGGCGAACAACGACCCCCTGGCCGACGCGCCCGAGCTGGAGCAGGCGTGGCGGGCCTACGCGCGAAGGCCCGCCGCCGCGGCCACCAAGGACGGCAGGCTCGCCGCCGACACCACCCGCGGCATGGTCTCCCGCGCGCTGCGTTTCCTTGCCGACCAAGGGTTCCTGGTCCCGGTGAGCGACGAGCAGGGCGGTACCTACCGGACCACGCCGCGGTACCAGATCCAGGTCCGCGAACTGGCCGCCGACGCGGCTTTCGACGACCTGCTGGCGTTGAACGTCGTCGCGGTCGCCCACGACGGGGGCACGCTGCGCGCGGCCGCTTCCGACACGCTGTAACCAAGAGGGGACACGGATGTACGAGCTTTCGCGGGTCCGCCTGCACTCGGTGGGCCCGGCGGGTGCCCGCTACCAGGACGTCGTGCTCGACTTCAGCGGTGCCGGCGCGAAGATCACCGCGCCCCAGCAGGACGCGCTGTTCACCGCCGGGATCCACGCGGGCGCGGGCGAGGTCTACCGCCCGTCGCCTGCCAGCGTGCTGTTCCTGGAGAACGGCGGCGGCAAGTCGGTGCTGATCAAGCTGATCTTCTCGGTCATGCTGCCCGGCCGCCGCCAGGTGGTGGGCACGACGAACACCAAGGTGCTGGAGAAGTTCGTCGGCGGCAAGGACGTCTCGCACGTCGTCCTGGAGTGGCTGCACGTGGAGACCGGGCAGCGGATCATCACCGGCAAGGCCTCGGAATGGCGCGGGCACGTGGTTTCCGCGGACTCCGAGAACCTGATCGACTCCTGGTACTGCTTCCGCCCGACCGCCAGTCTCGACCTCGATTCGCTGCCGCTGATCGAAGACGGCCGCTATCTCACGATGTCGGCCTTCCACGGCAGGCTCAACGACGTCTTCGCCGCCGAGCCGGAACTGGAGCTGTTCTGGACGCGGCGGCACCACGAGTGGACCGGCAGGCTCGACGGGATCGGCCTGGACACCGAGCTGTTCCGCTACCAGCGCGCGATGAACGCGGGCGAGGGCGAGGCGGCCGACGCGTTCGCGTTCTCCACCGACGAGGCGTTCGTCGAATTCCTCTTGCGCGCAGTGCTTTCCGAGGATGAGCCGAAGGACCTCGCCGAGGTCGTCGCGACCTATGCGCACAACCTCGCGCAGCGCGGGGATCTCATGGCGGAACGCGATTTCGTCGCCGGGGCACTGGATCTGCTCGGCCCGCTCGCCGAAGAAGAGGGCGTCGCCGCGGCGTCGCGCAAGATCGCGACCGCCGCCAAGGCGGAGATGCAGGAGCTGGCCGGACAGGTCGTCGCGCGCAACGAGCTGGAGAACGCGCGCCTGGGCGGGCTCGAGGAGCACGTCGCCGAGATCGCGTCCTCGGAGAAGCTCGCCGAGGGAGATCACCGGCGGCTGGCCGCGGCGGTCACCGAGCTGCGCCGCCAGGTCGCGGTGCTGCGGCTGGACGAGGCGCAGGAAGCACGCAAACGCGTCGACGCCGAACTGGCCGAGGCGAAGACGGCGGCCGAAGCCTGGCGTGAGACGGCGACCGTGCTCAACCAGCTCGGCGCCGCGCGCAAGGCCCGTGACCTGCGTGAGCTGGTCGGCAACCGGGAACAGAAGGCCCAGCCCGCGCTGGTCGCGCGTAACGCGGCCGCCTCCGCGCTCGCGCGCGGGCTGCTCGCGCTGGTCAAGGACGCGCAGCGGCAGGCGGACAAGGCCGAGGCACACGCCGGGGCGTTGCGGGCCGAGGCGGAGAAGGCGCAGACCGAACGCGACGAGGCCGCGAACCTCGCCGCCGCTCGCCGGGCGGAGGCGCGCGGGCTGACGACGCGGATCGCCGAACTGCGCGAGGAGATCACCGAAGCCGTCCGTGCCGGGCTGCTGACCGCGGGCGCCGACGTCGGCGAGGCGGCCCGCGCGGCGCGTTCGGCGGCCGACGCCGCGTCCGCCGAATTCACCCGCCGTGAGTCCGAATTGGACCGTGTCGGCGAGGAACTCCAAGCGGCGCAACGGACCGTGAACGAGGCGCATCAGCTCGCCGGGTCCACACAGGACAGGTTCGAGCGGGCGACCGAGGAGCTGGACCGGGCCCACCGCCGCACCGATTCGCTCGCCGCGGAGGGGCGCCTGATCGAACTGCTCGGCGCCGAGGACATCGTGCTGGAGAACGACCTCCCGGTGCTGCAGGAGCGGCTGCGGGAGGCGAGCGCGGCGGTCGAGAAGGAACAGACGGCGCTGCGCATGGAGGAGTCGGCCGACGAACGGGCGCTCGCCGCGCTCGGCTCCGGCGGCCTGCTGCCGCCGCCCGAGGACGTCCAGGCCGCGCTGGAAGCGCTGGAGGAGGCCGGGATCACCGCGTGGTCCGGCTGGCGCTATCTGTCCCGTTTGGACACCGCGCGCCGCGCCGAGGTGCTGGAGACCCTGCCGCAGCTGGTTTCCGGTGTCCTGCTCAACGACGCCGCGCAGGTGGACCGGGCCCGTGAGGTGCTCACCGCGCGGCGGCTGCTGCCGAGCGCGATCATCGCCGTCGGTACCACGGAAACCGTTTACGCGGAAGGACTTTCCGCGGCCACCGGCGTCGAGTTCCTGGTGCCGCCGAACCCGGCGATGTACGACGAGGAGGCCGCCGACGCCGAACGCGAGGCGATCGCGTTGCGGCAGGCCGAACGCCAGCGGCGGCTGGAGCGGCTCTCGGAGTCGCTCGCCACCGACGGCGCGTTGTCGTGGAAGCTCACGACGTGGCGCGAGGACTACCCGCCGGGTGCCATCGCGACACTGGCCGAGCAGGCGCACACCGCCCGCACCGCACGCGAAACCGCGCGGACGGCGCTGGAGCAGGCCGACGCGGAACTGGCGCGGCTCAAGGAAAAAGCGGCGACGCTGCGCGAGAAGGTCCCCGCGCTGCGGTCGGCGCTGGCCGAGGCCGAGGAGAAGGCCCGCAAGCTCGGCGAACTCGCCACCCGCACCGCGCGGATCCCGGAGTGGACCGAGGACTTCGAGCGCGCCACCGAGATCGCCGAGCGTGCCGACGAAACCGCGTCGGAAGCCGCCGGAAAGGCCGCGCGGCTGCGGGAACAGGCCGCGGAGGAGCAGCGCACCGCCGACGGGCACCGCCGCACGGTGAGCACCGCGAAGGGCGAGCTCGCCGAGGTTCCCGGCGCGGGCGAGGTGTCGGAGGACGACCCGGCGCCGGACGAGCCCGTGGACGCGTTGCGGCGGACGTTCGCGTCGGCGTCGGAGGCGTACGGGAAGGTCGAGGTCGGCAGCGATCTGCGGGCCGAGCTGGACCAGGCCGAAAGTGCCGAAGCCGCGGCGGGCGCGGCGGTCGAGGCGCTGGACGACGCCGTCCGCGCGCGGGCGGCCGAGCTGCTGGAGACGCCGGACGGTTCGGACGCCTCCGCCCGCGCGGCGGCGCTGGCGCGCGCGAAGCGGGTCGTCGCGACGCTGGAGGACGAACGCACCGAGGCGATCGGCCTCGTCTCGACGCGCAAGGCCGAACTGGAGCAGTTCCCCTCGCAGCCGAGCGCGGCGGGGGAGCGGCCGCGCGACATCGAGCACGGCCTCGAACTCATCGACGCGGCCGGGCTGGAAGCCTCGGCGGCCGCGCGGAAGTGGGAGGAACTGCAGGAGCGGCGGGCCGCGGCCGAGGCGACGCTGGAGTCGGCGAAGGCGTCGGCGTCCGGGTTCGCCCTGCTCGCGGAGTCGATGGCGCATCTGGTCACCTCCGACGGCGAGGCCGCCGCCTACGACGGCGACGTCGATTCCGCGCGGGCACGGCACACCAGGCTGCACACCGCGTTCACCGACGCGCAGGACGCCGCCGACGCCGGCGATCGCAGGGTGCGCGCGGCGGCCGATCAGCTGGCGCAGTACGCGACCGAGAAGCGGTTCGAGAAGCTCAGCACCCCGGTGCGGCAGCAGGTGATCTCGGTCAAACGCGACCAGCTGCCCGCGCACGCCGCCGAATGGGCCGAGGCCCTGCGGCCCCGGCTGCGCACGCTCACCGACGACCTCGCGCAGATCGACCGGCACCGCGGCGGGATCATCACGCGGTTGCAGGGCATGGTCGACGGCGCGCTGCGGACACTGCGGTCCGCGCAGCGCGTCTCGCGGCTCCCGGACGGGCTCGGCGACTGGTCGGGCCAGGAATTCCTGCGGATCCGGTTCACCGAACTCGAGGACAACGCGCTGGCCGAGAAACTCGGCGAAGTCGTCGACGAGGCGGCCGCCGGCAAGACCGCCGACGGCCGCGACGTCAAACGCGACGGGCTTTCCCTTGTCCTGCGCGGAGTCCGGGCCGCGGCGCCGAAGGGCTTCCGGGTCGACATGCTCAAGCCCGACTCGGTGCTGCGGACCGAACGCCAGCGCGTTTCGGAGATCCGTGACGTGTTCTCCGGCGGCCAGCAGCTGACCGCCGCGATCATCCTGTACTGCACCCTCGCGGCGCTGCGGGCCAACAACCGCGGCAAGGTGCGGAACCGGCATTCGGGCGTGCTGTTCCTGGACAACCCGATCGGCCGCGCGTCGGCGGGCTACCTGCTGGAACTGCAGCGCGCGGTCGCCGAGGCGCTGGGCGTGCAGCTGATCTACACGACGGGCCTGTTCGACGCGGGCGCGCTGGCGGAGTTCCCGCTGATCGTGCGGCTGCGCAACGACGCCGACCTGCGCGCGGGCCGCAAATACCTCTCGGTGGACGCGACGATCCGCAACCCGCTCGACGAACTGGGCGATCCCGACGGCGTCGCCCGCTTGTCCGCCACCCGCTTGTTCTCGCGTCCTGCTTCGGACCAGGATGAGGCGGACCAGGACACGGAGATCGCGCGCGAGGCGTGAGAACCCAGTGCCACCCTGTGGCACTGGGTGGCACCTCCGCGTATCATGTGCTTATGACCGCTTCGCACGAGGCTGCCCGACCGGAGATCACTCAGCGTGATCTCCGTGGGAGATCCGGCGAGATCATGGACGCCGTCGAGCATGGTGAGGCGTTCGTCGTCACACGTAGTGGCATGCCGATCGGTGAGCTCATTCCCCTGCGTCGCCGCCGTGTCGTGACGCGAGAACAGTTCGCGGCTATGTCGGGCAATGCACCTGTCATCGATCCCGAGCGGCTTCGTGCCGACTTGGACGACGCGTTCGACGGAGAGTCGCGGGATCCGTATGACCGATGAGCTGCACGGGCTGCTCGATACGAACATCCTGATTCTCCGGAGACTGATCAATCATGAGCAGCTGCCGGATGTGATGTCGATCAGTGCGGTCACTCTCGGCGAACTGTCTTCCGGGCCTCATTACGCCGACGACCCCGAAGAGCGGGCTCGTCGGATGGATCTACTCCAACGTGCGGAGGCCGAGTTCGATCCGTTGCCGTTTGATGCCGAGGCGGCTCGGATCTTCGGCCGGGTTTGTGCGGCTGTCCTCGCTGCGGGGCGGACGCCTCGGCGACGTATCGCCGACTTGATGATCGCGAGTGTGGCCATCGCCCACCGGCTGCCCCTGTACACGACCAACCCGCAGGACTTCGACGGGCTGAAGTCCTTGCTGGATGTCGTGCCGGTTACGCGACCGGCGGATCTGGGCGGCTGAGACTCGCGAGGCGTGAGAACGGGGGCCGGATGCACACCACCGACACCAGCAGGCATGCCGAGTTCGGGGTGTTCATGCCGGTGGCGAGCAACGGGTTCCTCTTCTCCACCACCGCGCCCCGGTTCGAGCCGAGCTTCGGGCACAACCGCGACATCGCGCGGCTCGCGGAGGAGGGCGGGCTGGATTTCATCTTCTGGATGGGAAAGTGGCGTGGTTACGGCGGGACGACCGGGTTCTGGGACCAGTCGCTGGAGCCGCTGACACTCGCGACCGCCGTCGCGGCGTCGACCGAGCGGATCCGGTTGTTCGCGACCGTCAGCCCATTGTTGCTGCATCCCGCGGTGGCGGCGAAGACGATCGCGACGGCCGACGAGTGCAGCGGCGGTCGCTTCGGGATCAACATCGTCACCGGCAACACCCTCGACGAGTACCTGCAGATGGGCCTGGTCCCCGAAGGCTACGACGGCGCGCGATACGAGTACGCGGACGAGTGGTGCGAAGTCGTGAAGCGACTGTGGGCCGAGGACAGCGTGACCTTCGACGGCCGGTTCTTCCATCTCTCCGACTGCGTGTCGCGGCCGAAACCCGCCCGGCGGCCGACGATCGTGTGCGCCGGGCTTTCCGACGAGGGGCTCGCCTTCACCGCGCGGCAGGCCGACTACTCCTTCGTCGGCAACGCCTCGCCCGCGGTGGCGAAGGTGCGTGAACTGGCGGCGCGGGCCGGGCGCGGCATCCGCGTCGTGACCAACCTGTTCGTGGTCCAGGACAGCACCGACGGGCAGGCGCGGGCGCGCTTCGACCGGATCCGGGCGGGGCTGGACAACGAGGCGCTCGACAACGTGATCGCCGGGTTCACCCGCAGCGACCGGTCCTCCGCCGAATTCCGGACGCATTTTCTGCGCGCACCCGATACGGTCGGCTTCGGGACCGGGACGACGGTCGTGGGAGGCGCGGAGACGGTGGCGGAACGGATCGTGGCCGAGGTGGTGGACAACGACGTCGACAGCGTCCAGTTCACCTTCCCCGACTACCTGCCCGATCTCCGGGCGCTCTGCGCCGACGTCCTGCCGATCGTGCGGGAACGCCTGGCACGACAGGGAATCACCACAGGGGAAGGCGGTCGGCGAGGATGACGGAGCTGGGCATGGTCGGCGCGGTGAGCGTCGATCTCAACACGGCCGAACTCGCCACGGCCGTCGACACCACGAAAGAGCTGGAGGCTGCGGGGTTCTCGACCCTCTGGCTGCCCGGCAGCGGCGGCGACAACCTCGAACGGGTCGCGCAGCTCGTGCGCGCGACGAGCGGGATCGGGATCGCGACCGGGATCCTCTCGGTCGACGCGGTGTCCGCCAACGAGGTGGCCCAGGCGTACGCGGAGCTGGAGCGGGACCACCCCGGCCGGTTCGTCGTCGGGCTCGGCGGCGCGCACGGCCCGCGCCCGTTCGCGACGATGCACGCCTATCTGGACACTTTGGACTCAACGCCGCCACGGATTCCTTTGTCCGCAAGGATTCTCTCCGCGCTGGGGCCGCGCATGCTCGATCTGGCGAGGGAGCGCGCGGCGGGCGCGTTCCCGTATCTGATCACTCCGGAGTACGTCACGACCGCGCGCGAAGCGCTCGGTCCCGGCAAGAAACTGCCGGTGTGGGTGGAGGTGATCCCGGAGACCGATCCGGACACCGCGCGGGAGCGGGCCCGGGAGGCACTCGGCTTCTTCCTGACGCTGCCGCACTACGCCACCAGCTTCCGCCGGATGGGTTTCACCACCGATGAAATCGGCTCGGCCGCGCCGCGGCTCATCGACGGGCTGGTGGCGTGGGGCGACCTCGGCGCCACCGTGCGACGGTTGCGCGAATACCTCGACGCCGGAGCCGATCAGGTCGCGGTCAATATCGACCGCGTGCCTCGCGAGCTGTGGCGCCCACTGGCCGACGCCCTGCGTTCCTGACGCTTCAGCCGCGGATGGCCGCCTGGTAGGCGGCGAGCGCGCCGGCGTCGTCGATGCTGCCGTGGTGGTGCACCTGCGCCCAGCGGCCTTCCTCGTACCGGAAGTAGCGGCTGGTGCGGATGGCCAGGGGGACGGCGGGGGCGTCGCCGACGCGGTACTCGCCGGTCTCGCGTCCGGCGAACAGCGCGTGGTCGTCGCCGGTGTACTCGACGATGTCGCCGAAGGTGACAGTGACGCGTGCGGGGCCGGTGAACACCTTGTCGTACAAGGCGGCGATCGCCTCGCCGCCGCGCAGGACGCCGCCGAGCGGGTTGTTGAGCTGCGCGAGCGGATGCGTGGTCCACACCCGGCGGAAGACGTCCAGGTCGCGGTGGTTGAAGGCGAAGTAGAACGACTCGAGCGCCGCCAGCGCTCCTTCACGTCCGGGTCGCGTTGCTTCGGAAAGCCGTTCGCGGGCGTCGGGGCCGAAGCTGAGCGCGAGATGCTGGGGCATGGGGACTCCCGTAGAGTGTTCGATGGAGGTCGACCAGATGAGTGTACGACATACATCGAACACCGACCACGTTTCCGCGCGGGCCCGTGGACTGACCCACACCGAGCCGGCGGACGTGCCGTTGCAGGACGCGCTGACCGCCGTCGCCGACCCGATGCGCCGTACGATCGTGCGCGCGCTGGCGGAGGTGCCGGACTGGGCCAAGGCCTGCGGCACGTTCGACCTGCCGGTCACGAAGGCGACTCGCAGCCATCACTTCGCGGTGTTGCGCGCGGCGGGCCTCGTCGAACAGCGCGACGAGGGCGCTCGACGGCTGAACCGCTTGCGCCGCAAGGAATTCGACGCCGCCTTCCCCGGCCTGCTCGACCTGGTGCTCCGCGAGGAAGCCTCGCGCGAGGTTGCCAAGCCGACGTCCTGAAGGCTCCCTTCAGGGCGTCCACCCGGGATCCGCCGGGGTCCTGAACGCGTCGTAGCGGACGTTCATCGTCTCGAACGACGCGTTCGAGACACACGCCGCCGCGCTCCGGGGCCGCGTCGCATGCCGTGAAGGGGGCCTTCACAGCGCTCAGCGCCAGTAAGGCCCCCTTCGCAGCGTCACAATCCACAAAGGACACTTCGCCGTGCGGGTGCTGTGAACGACGCGTTCGAGACGTTCACCGTCGCCAACGGCGCGTTCAGGACATCGCGATGGAACGGTGGAGCAAGGCTCAACGTCCCCGAGGGGGCTTTCGAACAGGGGAGCGGGCAAGAGGGCCCCGCGCTCAGTCCTTGCGGCCGGTGAACGCGAGCGTCGTGCCGAGGCCGATCATCACCAGCCCGCCGGTGCCCCCGACCAGCCGGAGCCGCCGGGGCGAGCGCGCGAACCAGGCCCGCGCGGTCCCCGCGACGAGTGCCCACACCGAGTCGCTGATGAGCGCGATCACCGGGAGGCAGATGCCGAGCAGGAGCATCTGCGGCGGCACCGACCCGGCGTGCACGTCGACGAACTGGGGGAGGATCGCGGCGAGGAACACGATCGACTTCGGGTTCGCGAAACCGACCACGAACCCGTCCCGCAGCACGGTCAGCGTGCGGCCCGGCGTCACGCCGACCTCGGCGGCGAAGGCGTCGGCGAGCTTGCGGCGGTGCCGGAACGCCTGCACCCCGAGGTAGACGAGGTACCCTGCGCCGCAGAGCTTGACCACGGTGAACACCGTCGCGGACGTCGTCACGATCGCGCCGAGCCCGAACGCCACGGCGACCACCTGGGTGTACACGCCCAGCGCGTTCCCGGCGACGGTCAGCAGCGCCTCCCGCCGCCCGACCGTCAGCGCCCGGCTGATCGTGAACAGCACGCTCGGCCCCGGCACGACGATCATCGCGAAGGCGAGCGCCGCGAACGTCCAGAAGTGACTCGTCGACACCATGCGGCCAGCCTAACGCGGGTGCGCGACGGATCGTGCGGAGATCGATGACCTTTCGTGAAAGGGTGTGCACCGTGGCGTTCGGCGTGACGATCACCGGTACCCGCTCGCTCGGCGATACGGCGAAAGCCTGTCTTCCGGAACTTTTCCACCGGTATGTACGGCCCTTCACCGGGCCCGGGAGCCATGTCTACATCGGTGGTGCGATCGGCATCGACACCAACGCGCTGAACTGGCTGGCGATACACACGCCGGCGAGCCTCACCGTCGTCGTGCCTCGCACAGTGGCCGACCAGCCACGGGACGCCGCGGCCGCGATCCATCAGTGGAGCAAGCGTGGACGCCTTGGCGACGTCGTGGAGTTACGAGCCGACGAACTCGACACTGCCGCGTACCACGCGCGAAACCGATGGATGGTCGACCACAGTCAATTCGTGGCCGGTTTCCCGCGAGCCGGAATCGCACCCGTCAGCGGTACCTGGTACACCCTGAACTATGCCGCCGCCCAGGACAAGCCACGCCTTGTGGTCCCGGTGTGACGAGCCGATTCGGTGATGCCGCAAGGGATCGAGTCGTTGTGACCAGGAGATGGGGCTACTTCGTGTGGTAGACCTCGGCCGTCTGGGCCGCCGCCGCGGACGGCACCTCGATCACCGGGATCGGCTTCCTGCTGGGATTGCCGCTTTCCGCTGCGCGGTAACTGAAACTGAGCTGACCGGACGCGCCGGGGACCTCGTCGAGGCTGTTCAGGTTCAGCATCTGGTTGAGCACGTCGCTGTGGCTCGGCACCGCGTGGTCGGGATGCGAGCGGGTGGACAGCCGCGCCGCCTTCGCCGCGATGAACAGCGCGTCGTGGACGGAGATGGCGCCGCCGTCGTCCAGGTCGGCCGGGGCGAACCCGAGGCGGCCGAACTGGTCGTGGAACTCCTTGAAGAACCGGGGAGTCCCGGGCGCGCCCTGCGCCCAGCCCTGAGGGTCGGTCTCGGTCGCGTAGACGATGCTGATGTTCTTCTCCCGCAGGTCCGCTTCCTTCGCACGGAGTTGCAGTGACCCGAAATCGGCGCCTGCCACGACCGCGGTCACCGGCGAATCCGGGCAGACCCGGTTGCGCAGCGACTGCAGGAAGCTGGGGAAGTCGACGACCCGCCCGGCGTAGAGCACAGCCTTGGGCTTCACCGCGCACACGTTCGTGGTGATGTTGGTGAACAGGTCCGGGCTCGCCGCCGTCGGCCCGGACATCCCGACGTAGTTCTGCGCCGGGTACTTGATCAGGTTCCCGAACCCGGCGGCGAAGTCGTCGCGCAGCGAGCGGGTGAACAGGTCCGCGCCGGAGGCCGTCCCCGGATCGGGATTGACGTCGGAATTGGCGTCGTAGACCATCATCGCCGAGTCGAGGCCGGGATGGTGCCGCAGATAGCCCTGGAGCGCCGCGACGTATTCGGCGTTGGCGGGCGACGCGCGCAGGAACCCCCGGATGGCGCCGTAGTTGAGCTGGTCTGCGGTGGCGATGGCGCTCACCATCGGGATGTCGTGCTGGGCGAGGTGTTTGGCCGCCTGCTCGGTCTGCACCGTGGACAGCCGCAGGCCGACCACGGCCACCAGCGGCTCGGGGTCGTGCACCTTTCCTTCCAGTCGCTCGACGACGGTCTGCCAGTGCAACTCGTGACTTCCCCAGTTGGCCAGCACCAGTTTCACCAGGGGGCGCTGGTCGCCGACGGCCGCGGTGTGGTTGACCCGGTACTGCGCGGTGTAGGCGCCTTCCAGTTCGGTGCGGACCTGATCGAGCGTCACGGCCGAAGTTTCGTTGACTGTCAAGGGATCCAGCAGCGCGATGGTCACGGTGCGACCGGTGCCGCTCACCGACGCGTTCTCCTCGGCGATCTTGCGCTGCACGTCGGCGAGGGACTCGTGGTAGACGTAGCTGCCGTCGGTGACGCCGACACATTCCCCGTCGAGCTTCTGCACTCCGGAGTCCGAGCCCCCGCAGGCGTTGTCCGGCCAGAACACGGCGGTCAGCGCGCCCGCGGCGACGATCACCACCGCCACCAGCGAAATCAGGCGGACGTGGCCACGTACCCAGAGCCGCACCCGGGCCCGGAAGTCATCCGGCTCGGGCAGGCGGATGGCGTCGTCCGGACCGAACAGGTCGTGGTCCTCGGGCACGATCCCTCCTCAGCTCCACAGCTCGGCTTGCTTGCGGTGGTAGTCGGCTTCGTCCAGCAGTGGCTCCGGGTCGCCCTGCGCGAGCCCGGCGACGAAGTCGTAGTCCGCCGCGATCTGCCGGTGCAGGGCGCGGCGCCGGTTGGACACGAATGGATCGAAGGCGATCCACCGGGCGACGACCAGCCTGGTCAGCCGCTGCGACCGCTTGTCGATCGCGGCACGCAGCTGGTCCATCGGGGACAGGCCGGAGCCGAATCCGGCCGTCCGGGGCATCGAGGTCACCGAGCGCAGCAGCCGGACCCAGTCCTCCGGGTCGTCGGTGGCCAGCCGCTGCCGCAGGCCCTCGCACGCGGTCGCGATGTCCCCGGCGGCCATCGCGTAGTGCAGGACGCCCTCCTCGTCGCCGTCCTGCGCGCATCGCGTCCGGAACCAGTCGACGACCGTGGCCCAGTTCGCCGCGTCGTCGTCGCCGCGCGCGGCGAGCTGCCGCACCAGCAACCGCCGCAGGACGACCGGCCCGGCACCGCCGGAGGCGGGCCACAGCACGGGGGCGATCTCGCGATAGCTGTTGATGCCGCCGACGAGGAGTTCCCCGCGCGCGGCCAGGAGGCTGGCGTGCTGCTTGGTCCGTGCCGCCGCGCAGGTGACCAGGTCGTCGTAGGTGTCCTCGGTGAATTCTCCGAGCAGCTGTTGCCGCAGGCTGTCCTTCAGCAGCGGACGGTCCGGGTCGCGGCCGGGTTCCGCGCGGTCGAGCAGCACCATCAGCGTGTCCCCGTGCTCGAGCGGGCGTTCGCGGATCGCCTCCACCAGTTTCGCGGTCGACGCCGGATGACCGCCGGCGAGGCCGTACACCATCGGCGTCAGCTGGTGGTGCCCGATCAGCGCGACGTTGCCGCCCTGGGCGGAAGCGAGCGCCGACACCAGGACGCCGGTCTCGCGCTCGCTCAGCTCGGCCAGCGCGTACCGGCACCACCAGTGGGGCTCGTCGTGCGGGTCGTTGGTCAGCTCGTGCTCGGTCCCCGAACCGGTGAACTCGACCAGTTCCCGCCGGGGCACGCCCGAGAGCAGCTCACCCCGGCTGGTCGCGACGACGGTGAGCGGATCGGCCGGGTCCATCCCGAGCGCCTGCCGGTCCTTGCGCGCGTCCACCAGGCCGTTGACGAATTCCTGCCCCAGCGGGGTGTCGCAGTCGTCGAGCACCACCACGCAGTTGAGCGTCATCTCCGGCGCGTGCCGCGACGTCCGGAAGTCCTCGCGCAGGTCCGCGAGGAACGCCTCCCAGAGCAGCTCGTTCACCTGGTGGGTCAGCCCCTCCTTGGCCCAGCTGTTGAGATCGACCAGCACGTCGAGCGGGTCCTTGTGGAGGTCACGGTCGCGATGGCCGTACCAGTCGGGGGACAACGACTTCGCGCGGCGGAGCATCCGCAGCGCCGCCTCGATTCCCAGCCGGGCCATCGCCCGCACGATGGCGGCGACCGGGTCCTCCGGGGCGAGCATCGGCGCGAGCCCGTCGGCGGCCTCCCAGAGGATCGCCCGCATCGCGTCCAGGTTGACCCCGGACCGGAGCAGCCGCCGGATCGTCTCGCGGGCTTCCTGCCTGCTTTCCGGCAGTTCGGCTCGCATGGCCATTCTGCCTATGGTGAGCAACGGAAATCGCAGCGAACCATACCGTTCGCATCGCATTCCCAGCTGAAAGGCCATCGAGGACAACACTTTCGGCACGGTCGCTCCGCGATAGTGTTCGAAATCGACCCTGGCGTGCGGAATGCGCTCTCCGAACCGGTGCGCGAGGGCGTCGGCCAATGCCGTCTTGCCGGAGCCTCTCGCCCCTTCGAACACCACTACCGGATGGCTCAGGCTGCGCGTCGCGCCGCGATGCGGTTCGCGCTCCATGAGCCGCCGCACGAGCTGCGTCGCCCGGCGGTGCCCGAGAGTTTCCCCGCCCTGGATCACGGTGTAGTTCTAGTCGATGCGCGGCGGGACCCGTCCCGTTTTGGCGAATCGGGCCGTCGGCGGTGCCCATGACCACCCGGATGGCGGCAGAGATCGTCACACGCGGCAACCCGGCCGCGGCCATCGAGGGGAACCGCTTACCGCTATGAGTGAAGATTCTTTCCGATCCGCCGATTTTTCCGCGCCGGTATTGGTATCGCATCGGCCGCGGCAAAGGGTCGTCAGTGACACATTCACGGTGTCGGACATCTCCGGCGCGGCATTCTGTGCGGGGGTTTCCCAGGGCGCCGTCCGGTGCGTACGCGGAACTTGTCGGTGGGGTCTGTTAGGAAGATCGGGTGACCCCGAAGTTCACCATCGACCAGCGCAGGGCCCGCCTCGCCGTGCGCCATCGCCTCGCCGCCCCGGCAGCCACCGCCGAGGCGGCGGCCGATGCTGTCGTCGCCCTGCACGCGACCGATACGGCGACGGTGTACCTCTCCGCCCGTGCCCGGCTGGCGGAGAAGGACACCGCCGTCGAGGACGTCGAGCGCGCGCTCTACGCCGAGCGCGGGCTGCTGCGGCTGCTCGGCATGCGGCGCACGATGTTCGTCGCCGGGCTGGACGTCGCGGCGCTGATCCAGGCGGGCTGCGCACCCGAGGTGGCGGCGAAGCAACGCAAGCTGCTGATCAAGCAGCTCACCGAACAGGGCCATCCGGAGAATGTCCCGGACGCCGCCCGCTGGCTCGCCGAAGTCGAACAGGCCACCGAAGCGGCCCTCGCCGCGCGCGGGCAGGCTCCCGCGCAGGCGCTCGCCGAGGACGAGCCCCGGTTGCGGCAGCAGCTGATCATGGCGAAGGGCAAACCGTACGAAGCGGTCACCAACCTCACCAGCCGCGTGCTCACCCTGCTCGGTGCCGACGGCCGGATCGTGCGCGGGCGGCCGCGCGGGAGCTGGCTCAGCAGTCAGTACCACTGGGCCACCCTCGGCACCTGGCTCCCGGCCGGTCTCACGGAATGGGAGGCTCCGGCGGCCCGCGCCGAACTCGCCAGACGGTGGCTGCACGCGTACGGGCCCGCGCCCGCCGAAGACCTGCGCTGGTGGACGGGCTGGACCGTGGGCCAGGTGAAACAGGCGCTGGCCCGGCTCGGCACCGTCGAGGTCGCCCTCGACGGCGCGCCCTCGAGCACCGGCCTGGTGCTCGCGGACGACCTCGAACCGGTCGCGGAGCCGGGGCCGTGGGTGGCGCTGCTGCCCGCGCTCGATCCGACGCCGATGGGCTGGGCGGCACGCGACTGGTACGTGGGGGAGCACCGGGCCGCGTTGTTCGACCGCAGCGGCAACATCGGGCCGACGGTCTGGTGCGACGGCCGCGTCGTCGGCGCGTGGGCGCAGCGTACGGACGGTGAGGTCCGGATCGGCCTGCTCGAGGACATCGGCGCCGGGGCGAAAGCCGCGGCCGAGGCCGAGGCGGACCGGCTCGCCGGGTGGTTCGGTGTGGTCCGGGTCGTTCCGAAGTTCCGCACTCCGCTCGAACGCGAGCTGGCGGGGTGACGCCGTGACCGACCGGACCACGCCGTACCACTCACCCCTTCTGGATCGATTCTTGACCCGTTCGCCGAGTGGTGGAAGTCTCGTCGGGGCGGCGATAGAAGCCCAGGCCAGCACGCTAGGGTGACGCCCGAGCCCACAAGTCTTCCGGGGATGTCCCGGGCGAGTCTCAAAGGAGTGGCAGCAGTGACCGTTCGCGTAGGTGTCAACGGCTTCGGCCGGATCGGCCGCAACTTCTTCCGTGCCGTGCAGGCGAGCGGCCACGACATCGAGGTCGTCGCGTTCAACGACCTCGGCGACGTCGCGACGATGGCCCACCTGCTGAAGTACGACTCCATCCTCGGCCGTTACCCCGAGGAGGTCACCGTCAGTGACGAGGGCATCGTCGTCGGCGGCAAGACCATCAAGGCCCTCGCCGAGCGCGACCCGGCGAACCTGCCCTGGGGCGACCTGGGCGTGGACGTCGTCGTCGAGTCGACCGGCTTCTTCACCAACGCCGACGCCGCCAAGGCGCACATCGCCGGTGGTGCCAAGAAGGTCATCATCTCCGCGCCCGCCAAGGGCGAGGACCTGACCGTGGTGCTCGGCGTCAACGACGACAAGTACGACGGCTCGCAGACCATCATCTCGAACGCCTCCTGCACCACCAACTGCCTCGGCCCGCTCGCCAAGGTCCTCAACGACGCCTTCGGTATCGAGCAGGGCCTGATGACCACGATCCACGCGTACACGCAGGACCAGAACCTGCAGGACGGGCCGCACAAGGACCTGCGCCGCGCCCGCGCCGCCGCGCTGAACGTGGTGCCCGCCTCGACCGGCGCCGCGAAGGCGATCGGCCTTGTCCTGCCGGAGCTGCTGGGCAAGCTGGACGGCTACGCGCTGCGCGTCCCGGTGCCGACCGGCTCGGCCACCGACCTCACCGTGACCCTGAAGAAGTCCGCCACGGTCGAGGAGATCAACGCCGCGTACAAGGCCGCCGCCGAGGGCCCGCTGGCCGGGATCCTGCGCTACTCGGTCGACCCGATCGTGTCGGCGGACATCGTCACCGACCCGGCGTCCTGCATCTACGACTCGCCGCTGACCAAGGTGATCGGCAACCAGGTCAAGGTCGTCGGCTGGTACGACAACGAGTGGGGCTACTCCAACCGCCTCGCGGACCTGATCAAGCTCGTCGGCTCGAAGCTCTCCTGAACCCGATGACCGTCAAGAATGTCGAAAACCTGCTGGGCGAAGGCGTTCAGGGCCGGTACGTCCTCGTGCGTTCCGACCTGAACGTCCCGCTCGACGGGGACAAGATCACCGACGACGGCCGGGTCCGCGCCGCGCTGCCGACGATCAAGAAGCTCGCCGACGCGGGCGCCAAGGTCGTCGTCACCGCGCACTTGGGCCGCCCGAAGGGTGAGCCGGACCCGAAGTTCTCGCTCGCTCCGGTCGCGAAGCGGCTGTCCGAGCTGCTCGGTGCCGAGGTCCCGCTCGCCGGCGACCTCGTCGGCGACTCGGCCAAGGCGATCACCGCCGGGCTGGCCGACGGCGGCGTCGTGCTGCTGGAGAACGTGCGGTTCGACGCGCGCGAGACCAGTAAGGACGCCGTCGACCGGTCCGAGCTGGCCGCGGAGCTGGGCGCGCTCGTCCCCGGCGGCGCGTTCGTCTCGGACGGCTTCGGCGTCGTGCACCGCAAGCAGGCCTCGGTCTACGAGATCGCCTCGGTGCTCCCGGCGTACGCGGGCGGTCTCGTGCTCGCCGAGCTGGACGTGCTGAAGAAGCTCACCGACGACCTCGCCCGGCCCTACGTCGTCGTCCTCGGCGGCGCGAAGGTGTCCGACAAGCTGGGCGTCATCGCCAACCTGCTGACCAAGGTCGACCGGCTGCTCATCGGCGGCGGCATGGCTTACACCTTCCTCAAGGCCCAGGGCCACGAGGTCGGGAAGTCGCTGCTGCAGGAAGATCAGCTGGACCAGGTCAAGGGCTTCCTCGCCGAGGCCGAGAAGCGTGGCGTCGAGCTGGTGCTGCCGGTCGACGTGCTCGCGGCCACCGAGTTCGCGGCGGACGCCGCGTACGACGTCGTGGACGCGGCGGCGATCCCGGCGGACCGGCAGGGCCTCGACATCGGCCCGCGCAGCCGCGAGCTGTTCGCGAGCAAGCTGGCCGACGCGGCGACGGTGTTCTGGAACGGCCCGATGGGCGTGTTCGAGTTCGAGGCGTTCTCCGGCGGCACCCGTGCCGTCGCCGAGGCGCTCGTCGCCAGCGAGGCGTTCACCGTGGTCGGCGGCGGCGACTCGGCCGCGGCGGTCCGGCAGCTCGGCCTGCCCGAGGACGGGTTCTCGCACATTTCGACCGGTGGCGGTGCGTCGCTGGAGTACCTCGAGGGCAAGACATTGCCAGGGGTCGTGGCTGTGTCTCACTCGGAGGAGAAGAACTAAGTGGCACGCAAGGTCCTCATCGCCGGCAACTGGAAGATGAATCTGAACCACCTCGAGGCCATCGCCCTGGTGCAGAAGATCGCCTTCGCGCTGCCGGAGAAGTACTACGCGAAGGTCGACGTCACGCTCCTTCCGCCGTTCACCGACATCCGCAGCGTGCAGACGGTGACCGACGGCGAGAAGCTGTCGTTCACCTACGGCGCGCAGGATCTGTCGCCGTACGATTCCGGTGCCTACACCGGGGACGTGTCGGGGCCGATGCTGGCGAAGCTGGGCTGCAGCTACGTCGTCGTCGGGCACTCGGAGCGGCGCGAGTACCACGCCGAGACCGACGAACTGGTGAACAAGAAGGTCAAGGCCGCGCTCAAGCACGGGATCACGCCGATCCTCTGCGTGGGCGAGAAGCTCGAGGTCCGCGAGGCGGGCGAGCACATCGCGCACACCACCACGCAGCTGGTCGAGGGGCTCAAGGGCCTCAAGACCGAGCAGGTCGCGAACGTGGTCGTCGCGTACGAGCCCGTCTGGGCGATCGGCACCGGCAAGGTCGCCACCCCGGCGGACGCGGAGGAGGTCTGCAAGGCCATCCGCGAGACGCTGCGGGAGAAGTACGGCGACGAGATCGCGGCCGGTGTCCGGGTGCTCTACGGCGGTTCGGCGAAGGCGAACAACGTCAGCGACCTGGTGGCCTGCGAGAACGTCGACGGTGCGTTGGTCGGTGGCGCGAGCCTGGACGGCGACGAGTTCACCAAACTCTGCGCACTGGCCGCGGGCGGGCCGCTGCCCTGATCGTGGCCACGACCGGGTAACCTGTGTATCCGGTCCGTCACAGCAGTGGACGAGTCCAGGGGTACGGTGGATCCTGCGCCGTACCCCTGCATTCTCCGATGAGCACAGAGGATGACATGAAGCTGTTCCTGCAAATTCTGTTGATCGTCTCCAGCGTGCTGCTGGTCGTGGCCGTGCTGCTGCACCGCGGCCGGGGTGGCGGTCTGTCGTCGCTGTTCGGCGGCGGCATGCAGTCCAGCCTGGCCGGTTCGAGCGTGGCCGAGAAGAACCTCGACCGCATCACCGTGCTGCTCGGTTCGGTGTGGCTGATCAGCATCGTGGGCCTCGGCCTGCTGCTCAAGGTCTGATCGGATCGGGTGCGGGTGTCCTCCGGGACACTGAGTGATCCGGCGTGCCCGTGGGGGGCGCGCCGCCGACTCCTAGGTGTGAGGATTCATGGTTGGCGGTAATGCGATTCGGGGCACCAGGGTGGGTGCCGGTCCTTCGGGCGAGTCGGAGCGGGGTGAATCGGCACCGCGGCGGCGCATCTCGTACTGGTGCGCCAACGGGCACGAGGCTCGCCCCTCGTTCGCGATGGACGCCGAGATTCCCGACGAGTGGGACTGCCCGCGCTGCGGTCTCCCCGGCGGGCAGGACGAGAAGAACCCGCCTGCGGCGCCTCGGACCGAGCCCTACAAGACTCACCTGGCGTACGTGAAGGAGCGGCGCAGCGACGCCGACGGCGAGGCCATCCTCGCCGAGGCGCTGGAGCGTCTGCGCCAGCGCCGGGAGCTCATCTGAGGCTTCTCGTCACCGGTCGAGCGGGTACCGGGCACGCACCCGGAACCCGCCGTCCTCGGTGTCGGACGTCTCGAAGCTGCCACCCAGCAGCCGAGCGCGCTCAGCCAGTCCGGTGAGCCCGTGCCCTCCCGAGGGCAGGGCCGCACCGGGCTGCTGGGCGCGCTCGTTTTTGACCTCCACCTTGAGCGCGCCGTGCTCGCCGTGGATGCGGATGGTCGCGGTCGCGCCGGGCGCGTGCTTGTAGACGTTCGTGAGGCATTCCTGCACGGTGCGGTAGGCCGCGGCGGACACCTGGTTCGGCAGGAACTCCGGCAGCTGCTCCACGGTGAGGTGCACCGGGACGTCGGTGGCGCGGATCAGCCGGTCCAGCTCGTTGATGCCCGGCTGCGGCCCGTCGTCGTCCGATCCGGAGCGCAGCACGCTGACCAGCGAGCGCAGCTCCTCCAGGGTGCGGGTGCTCAGCTTGCGGATGACCTGCGCGGTCTCCAGCGAGCGGGTGTCGGTGGTCTGCGCCTGCAGCGCCCCGGCCTGCATCGCGATCAGGGTGATCTGGTGCGAGACGACGTCGTGCATCTCGCGCGCCAGCCGGGCGCGTTCCTCGGCACGGACGGCGTCGGCGTGGAACCGGCGCTCGCGGTCGCGGCTCGTGGCCAGCTCCGCGAGCTTGTTCGAGATCTCGGCCCGCGCCCCGATGAGCATGCCGATCGCGATCGGCATGCCGGCGACGAGGACGCCGTAGATCCCGTCGAGGATGTGCTCACGCCAGCTGAGCTTGGCGAAGTCCTCCAGCGGCCACTGCACGAACCGGCAGGTGAACACCAGCGCCGCGCCCACCCACGTCTGCCAGTGCGACTGCCTGCGCGTCGCGAGCATGCCGAGGTTGATCATCGCGGCGAGCTGCGACCAGCCGGCGAGGAACCCGGGCACGGTGGCGAGCGTGGCGAGGAAGGGGAACTTGCGGCGGAACACGACCGCGAGGCACGCGGCCGCCGACAGGTAGGTGGAGTAGGGCTGGGCCTTGCCGGGGACCACCAGCCACACGTCGAGCACGGCCAGCAGCACCAGCGCCGCGTCGAAGCCGAGCGTCATCATCACCGGGCGTCGCATCGACGCGAACAGCCCGGTCAGGGCCCGGCGCCGGACGCGATCGGCGGCCCCCGCGCCGGGGCTGCCCATCGAGATGCCTGGAATCGAGAGTCCCTCTGTGCTCATCGGGCGACCTCACTCGTCTTGTGGACTTGATGATGAGAGGTGCTCGAGCCCCGAACGGGACGCGCAACTACGAACAAATGTGCGGATGCTAACGAGAAGGCGTATTAAGACGGTAAGTTTCACCCGTAAACCGGGTGTCGCTGTCCGGATTCCGTAACCGGCTGCTCCGTTCGGCTCAGCCGTCGCTGGTGCGCTGCCGCCCGGCGCCGATCCACGTCCGCAGCGCGGTTTCCCGGGTGACGTCGTCCAGGTGGCCGGGGGCCGCGGCCCAGGCGACGATTCCGTCCGGCCGGATCAGCGCCGCGGCGAGATCGCTTCTCCCGGTCGACGTCACGGCAACGGATTCAAAACCCGTCCACTGTGCGGCCGGGGCCGGATGGAGCATGAGCGGCCCGCCCTGGTGCGTCAGGTCGTACAGCCGGGTGGTGCCGCCACCCGTCAGGGTCAGCTCGAGGTCGGGACAAGGCCTTCCGGTCAGCGGGTGCGTCGCCGGGTAGGGGAAGTCGTGGCGCAGCCCCAGTCCGGACAGCATGCGGCCGAAGTAGCGGTTCACCTCGGGAATGTCCATCAAATCCGCGACAATGTCGCGCAGCGCGTCGCTGTGCGGCCCCGGGCGCAGCAACGCCGACTGGGCGCGCGTGTTGTGCAGGACCTCGGCGCCGACCGGATGACGTTCGTGGTGGTAGGTGTCGAGCAGCCCGGCGGGGGCCGTGCCCGCCACCGTCGCGGCGAGTTTCCAGCCGAGGTTGACCGCGTCCAGCAGGCCGAGGTTCAGCCCCTGCCCGCCGCTGGGCGAATGGACGTGCGCCGCGTCGCCCGCCAGCAGGACCCGGCCGAGGCGGTAGGAGCTGGCCTGCCTGGCCTGGTCGGTGAACCGGAGTCCCGCGCCCACCTCGGTGATGGCCACGTCGACGCCGGATATCCGCCGGACGCTGGCCTCGAGCTCCTCGGCGGTGATCGGACCGCGATGACGCTCGGTGTCGTCGAAGTCGAAGGTGGCGACCATGCCGCCGCCGTAGAACAGCGTGCCGCGGTCGTTCCGGCCGGGCGGCGGGAGCGCGGAGGTGTCCTCGATCCGTGCCGCGGCCCGCCGGACGGTCATCGTCGGTGGCGTGCCGGGGAAGCCGAACGGGACGAGTTCGCGGACCGTGCTCCGCCCGCCGTCGCAGCCGGCCAGGTAGGGGGAGCGGAGCCGCAACTCGCCCCGCGCGGACGTGACGGTCACCGTCACCCCGGCCTCGTCCTGGCCGAGACCGGTGACCCGATGGCCGTACCGGATCGGCACGCCGAGGCCGGTCGCGTACGAGACCAGGATCTTCTCGAGCTCGGGCTGCCAGATCAGCGTCCGCTCCCGGCCGGGCTCGTCCTGCAGGGCCGGGTCGATCTTGTGGATCGCCGCGAAGTGGCCGTTGTCGCTGCCGTGGTCACGGGCGAAGTCGGCGCGGCCCTGCGCGTCGTGCCGGGCGATCTCCTCGCCGAGCCCGCGACGTCGCAGCGCCTCGGTGGCGAGTGGCCCGATGCCGCGTGCGCGCTTCTCGTCGTTCGGGCCGTGCCGGGCTTCCAGCACGACGGGCTGAGCACCGGCGAGTCTCAGCTCGGCGGCCAGCAGCAGCCCGACCGGGCCCGCACCCACCACGATCACGTCGTTGTCCATGAGCTCCCCCTTCACGAAAACCCGGGCACAGTGTGCGCAGTTCCGAACGGTAGCATACTGCGCACACTGTTCTCAGTGATCGATCGGGGAGGCGCGGTGGCGGGTACCGGCGGCGACGAGGTGATCTGGCTGCGCTCGGGCAGAGCGGCCAGGGGCCCGCGGCCCGCGCACAGCCTCGCCGACATCGCCGGAACCGGTGTGCGGGTCGCCGACGCCGACGGTCTCGACGCGGTGTCGATGCGGCGGATCGCCGCGGAACTCGGAAGCGGCACGACGTCGCTGTACCGCTACGTCTCGTCGAAGGACGACATCCTCGACCTGATGTACGACGCCGTGCTCGGCGAGGAAGAACTGCCGCCCCCGCGCGGATACTGGCCGGCCGATCTCACCGCGATCGCGCACCGGATGCGGGGCCTGATGATCCGGCATCCGTGGATGACCGCGCTCGCGGGCCGGCCGTCGGTCGGCCCGAACGGGCTCTACGCCACGGAGCGCGCGCTACGCGCGGTGGACGGCCTCGGGCTGAGCATCGACGAGATGGTCGTGCTCATCGAGGCGCTCGAGGCGTACGTGCTGGGCTACGTGACCCGGGAACTGGCCGATCGCGCCGCCACCCGGCGGTCCGGCCGGGACTGGGACCAGTGGATGGCCGCGCACGCGCGGTACGGCCGGACGATCATCGACGGCGGCCGGTTCCCGTTGGTGGCGCGGGCTTGGCTGGACGCGCGGGAGCCGCATGCCAGGGATCGCCAGGAACGCGGCTTCCGGCACGGCCTGGAACGTCTGCTGGACGGAATCGGCGCCCGCATCCGCGCCGCCAGGGACTAGCGTCCTCGGTGGTGGCCCCCGAGTTCACCGTGAAGCCGGTGTTCAGTGGACTGTGGCATGGGTTCAGTTCACGTGCGCGATGTTGCCGGCCAGCCAGTCGTCGAAGCTTTTGAGCGCCGGGTTGAGCTGCCGTGCCTTGGTCAGGTCGCGGGCGTCGGTGAATTCCCGGTCGAAGTCGCCGTAGTACTGGAACATGTTGCCGACCTCGTCGGCGGCCGGGACGCCGAGGGAGCGGAAGACGTCGTAGGGCACCGCCTGGAAGCGCACCGGCTCGCCGAGCGCGGACCCGAACTTCTCCGCGTACTGCGCCCCGGTCAGGTGGTCGCCGGCCAGGCCGATGGTCTCGCCGATGAACCGCTCGCCGCCCTTGAAGACGGCGAATGCGGTGCGGCCGATGTCCTCGACGTCGACTCCGGCGAGCAGCTTGCCGTCCTCGAGGGGAAGGGTAAGAGTCAGCACGCCGTCCTCGCCGCGCCGGGGAGCGAAGTTCCCCAAGAAGCCCTGGAAGAAGAAGGTGGTGTTCAGGAATGTCGTGGGGATGCCGGCCTGCCGGAACAGCTCGTTCGCCGCACCCTTGGCATCGAAGTGCGGCACGTTGTACTCGCCCTGGAGGACGGGCATCCGGTCGTCCTCCAGGGGAAGCAGCTCGCGGGTGTCCTCAAGCGTCGACCAGACCACGTGCCGAAGGCCCGCCGCCTTGGCGGCCCGCACCAGGACGTTGACTTCCTCGGTTTCCTTCGCCGCCGAGCCGTGGGCCCAGAAATTGGTGACCAGGAAGGCACCGTAGGCGCCCTCGAATGCCTTGTGCACGCTCGGCTCGTCGTCGAAGTCGGCCCGGACGACCTCGGCCCCGAGCGCCGCGAGTTCCCTCGCCGCGGGTGAATCGGGGTTCCTGGTGAGGGCGCGCACCGCGAAGCCCGCATCAGGGTCGGCGAGGATCGCCCTGGCGGCACCGCCACCCTGACCTCCCGTGGCGCCGGTGACCGCGATGATCTTCTTGCCGTTCATGGCTGCTGCCTCCTGTGAAGCATCAAGCCGATGCTTCAATTCAATGAATTGCGGCCGATACTCGATTTCCTCGGCCGGCGGCGCTTCTTGCTCGACGAGACGGAACCGCTCCTCGGGTTCAGCCCATGTGCTTGTCGAACCATTCGAGCAGCTGCTCCGGGTGTTCGGGGAAGTAGGTGTAGCCGTCCCAGCGCCGGGTGCTGCCCTCGATCCAGAACAGCTTCTTGTCATCGACGGGGATGGCGTCGAAGATCGCCTGCACGTCTTCGGGCCTGGTCAGCACGTCGTCGCGCACCTGGGTGATGAAGGTGGGCACCTGGCAGTTCTTGGCGTACTCGATCGGCGACACCTGATCGATCGTGAAGCTGGTGATCAGCTTGAATTCCCGGTCCATGGCGTCGATCCGGTCCGCGAGCCCCATGGCTCCGAGGGCCTGCCCGGCCATGACGCGCAGCGAAACAGGCTGCGGGTTGACCATGCAGCGGACGTCCGCGAAGAGCTCCGGGTACCGGGTCATCGCGACGTAGGTGGCGTTGCCGCCCATGCAGCGGCTGAGCAGGCCCACCTTCATGGCGGCCAGGTCGGGGCGGGACTTGACGAACTGAAGGGAACCGGCGACGTCACGGGATTCGAACTGGCCCCAGGTGAAGATCCCGCCGTTGGCGTCGCCGCTCTGGCCGTGGTTGCGCGCGTCGTAGGTCAGCACGTTGTAGCCGGCATCGTGCAGGGCCTTGTACTCCGGCAAGAAGTTGACCTCGAAGTCGTTGCCGCCGGGAACCATCGACTTCCACGGCTCCAGATGCGAGGGGAACCCGTAGCGGCTCATCGGCAACGGGTGATTGGCGACGATCAGCTTGTCCGAGCCCGGAGCGGGGATCCACCACGCCTCCAGCGGCGTGCCGTCCAGGGACGGGAAGGTGACCTCCTCATACGCCATCCCGTACTCATCCGGCGTGTGCAGGATCGGTACCCGGACCGGGTGGGTGAACATCCCGCCGACCAGGCCCTTGATCATTTGCTGCGCATCCGCCATGCCAGTTTCTCCTTCTTTTCCGCTTGATTGTGAGATCGTCCGGTACTTCCTCTCGCCATAGGAACGTAACTTTCGGGCTGGGGGGAAGCCACTGGGGAAAGGTGTACTGATAGGGCATCCCTCTGTAGAGCGAACGCCGTTAAACTGGACACTGTGGACCACGCAGCCGAGATCCGGGCGTTCCTGACCTCCCGCCGCGCCAAGACCAGCCCACAGCAGGCCGGGCTGCCCGCCTACGGCAACCGCCGGGTGCCGGGACTGCGCCGCTCCGAGGTGGCCCAGCTCGCCGGGATCAGCGTCGAGTACTACTCACGACTGGAACGCGGCAACCTCTCCGGAGTCTCCGGTCAGGTCCTCGACGCCCTCACCCGCGCGCTGCGGCTGAGCCAGGACGATCGCACCCACCTGGAGGATCTCGCCCGCACCGCTGGTCCAGGACCCCGCCGCCGACGCCGCCCGGCCACCGCGTCAGTGCGGTCGAACGTGCGACGCCTGCTGGACTCCATGGCCGGCCCGGCGTTCGTCGTGAACGGCTGTGGTGACGTTCTGGCCGCCAACACCCTCGGTCGCGCCCTGTACGCCCCCATGATCGAAGCCGCCCGGGGCGCCACCCCCAACCACGGCCGGTTCATATTCCTCGACCCCCGCTCCCACCAATTCTGGGGCGACTGGGAACGTGCCGCCGACGACGTCGTCGCCCTCCTGCACGCCCAGGCCGGCCGCGACCCCTACAACAAGGACCTCACCGACCTCATCGGTGAGCTGTCCACCCGCAGCGACGAATTCCGCACCCGCTGGGCCGGCCACGACATCCGCCAGCACCACCAGGGCGCCAAACCCATCCACCACCCCGTCGTCGGCACTCTCCACCTCACCTACGAGTCCCTCGAGCTGCCCGCCGACGGCCTCGTCCTCTTCGCCTACGGCACCGAGCCGGGCAGCGACTCCGAAGACGCCCTGCGCATCCTGGCCAGCTGGGCCGCCGACCACGATCCCGAGCCGGCCGAGCACTCCCACGGGTAGGGACGAGCAGCGGCCGGCGACCAGACGTTCGGCGAAACGCCCCGCGTGCGACCGACGTCCCTCGATGGGGGGATAGCTCAGCGCGGTGGCGCGGGCTCTGTCATTCAGGTACCTGCGCCGCACTAAGGACTAGTGCGGCAAGAAAAATCCGATGAGTGCATGCATTACGCCCACGGCGCCCACCAAAGGCAGCAAGGTCGGTGCAAGAAGCATTCCTCTCATCTCCTTCGCGAGGTAGCGAAAACCAGATCCCCTCTGGAATACCACGTTCTCGTGCGGCTGGATTTGTTGTCACCCATACAAACGTCCTTTACACCCGTCCGCGTCGATCCCGCCCGTTTGGGAGCACTTCGGAATGACCCGGGCGGGTCCGCGCGCGTGCCGAGCTGCTGCCGGCCGCGATCGAGCGGCGTGTCATGGCGCTGTGCTGACTCATGACGCTAGGGCCGGTTCACCACCAGGCACCTTTCGTGCTGCCATAGGTCAAGACCGCCGCGACAAGGGTCTTGGCATCGTGCTTGGCGCCGCTCAGGTCCGCGCCGAAGAGAGTCGCGCCGCTGAGGTCCGCGCCGTAGAGATACGCGCCGCTGAGGTCCGCGTTGACGAGTTTCGCGCCGGTGAGGTCCGCACCGCCGAGATTCGCACCGCTGAGGTCCGTGCCGATGAGCGTCGCGCTGCCGAGTTTCGCGCCGCCCAGATTCACGCCGCCGAAGCCCGCCAAGTCGATGCTGGCACCAGAGAGATCCGTGCCGCCGAGGTCCGCGTTGCCGAAATGGGAGCGGGTGAGGTTCACGGCCTTCAGTCGGAGCTTCCCCATATCCGCACCATCGAAGCAGGTACTGCTGAGATCAATGGTGGTGTTGTTGTCGTGGCTGGTGTCGCGGCGCCCCAGGACGACCAGCGCTGCTCGGGTGTCTGTCGAGAGTTCCTGCTCCGGGCAGGCACCACGCGAGACGGGAGCAGTGGGGACGCGAGTGCGGGTGCTGCGGATGAACGCGGACAGGATCTCGATGATGGTGGGCTGGTCGCGCGGGGAGTCGTGGGCCAACCGTTCCAGGGCATAGATCGCGCCGAGACGGGCCTGCAAATGTCCGGGGCCGGTCTGGTCGAGCTGAGCGACGGCTTTGGTGTAGCGGTCGGTGATCTGTCCCTGTTCCGCCACTGCGATCTGGGCCTGCGTGGCCCGTAACGACAGGTTCGTGAACACCAGGGCTCCCACCGCGGTAAGGGCGGTGATCAGTGAGGCCATTGCCGTCCAGTCGACCCTTCGTCCCCTCCGCGGTGGAGATGCCCTGCGAACAAGACGGCGTCTACCCCGCCGAGGCGTATGCAAGCCAAGGCGGGATGTCCGGAAGCGGGGCGTGCGGCGCAGGGAGCTCATTCTCTCTCCAGTCGCTGATCCGGCCCGAACTGTAACGTCCGCTCGTATGGCGCGTCGACGACCGCAACCGCGGGCAACGTCCACGGCCGGGAAACCGCATACAGCCTGGCTTCCCGGGGAGGTTCAGTGCTCCAGCGGCCGGACGGTGAGGATCTGCTCCGCGCGGCCGACCGGTCCCCGCTCGTCGTGGAGCACCGTGCTGGTGACGCCCTGGCCGTGGCCGCCGAAGACGACACTGGTGTCGAGCCCGGTCCACCGGCCCTCGGGCAGGCGGTGCAGGTGGATCGACAGGTCGACGTTGGGGAACAGCCACTTGGTCGGCTCCTGCCGCACCGCGATGCCGTTGGCCGTGTCGACGAGGGCGACGTACGAGGCCGTCGGGCTCGCCTGCTCGCCCGCGACGAGGTCGATCGGGGTGGAGACCCAGGCGGTGGTCCGTCCCGGCTGGGGTGCGCCGGTCGTGCGGACGTCCAGGGACGCGATGTACCCGCCGGGCCACAGGTCGCTCATCGCCCACGGGGCGAGCGACCCGGGCGGCGGCAGCGGCGCGGGTTCGCCGCCGGCGACGATGCCGGTGTCCTGCGCGGCCAGGAGCCATACGCGCGCGCTGACCGCGGGACGTCCCCCGATGACCACGGTGGCCTCGGTCAGCTCGATGGTGCGGCCCGGCCGCGGCGTGGACACGTGGATTTCGAACTCGTCGAGCGCGATACGGCCGAGGATGTCGAAGGAGATACGGCTGATCAGCAGATCGGGCCGCTGTTCACGGGCGCGGGCGCGCTCGATCTCGTGGACGATGAGGCCGCCCAGCGGGCTGAAGTGCTGCTCGTCGTCCCGCCAGGCCCCGCCCGCGTGGACGGTGGGCGCGAAGCGGTGGGTGTCCAGCCGTTCGAAGTAGCTGGGTCGGGGGTCGGGGGTGTGGGTCAACGGTGGATCTTTCCTCGCTTGTGACAGGTGCGGGTCCAGCGTTTCACAGCGGCGAAACCGCCTACCCGGTGACGTCCCCGATCCAGGCTCACTGTTACGAGCACGGTTGCCGGTAAGGCAGCTCAGGCACGTGCCGGCTCCACTCGTCCGGGGTGAGCGGGCGTTTCACCGCGGTACACAACGTCGAGTCGACATTGTGTGTGAAACTCGTGTCCCACAGCCGTAGCGCGCCGTCTTCTCCCGCGCTGGCCAGTGTGGTCCCGTCCGGACTGAATCGGACCGATCTGACCGGCTGGTAGTGGCCGAGGTAGGGCGGGCTGATCTGCCGGTGTGCCGCGATGTGCCAGACACGTACCGAGTTGTCGCCGCTGCCGGTGGCCAGGAAGCTGCCGTCCGGACTGAACGCGAGTGAGTAGACGGCACCGGTGTGCCCGGTCAGGGGTTCGCCGAGCGGCTGGTGTTTTTCGACGTCCCAGAGCCGGATCGTGCCGTCGTCGCCGGTGGATGCGAGGGTCCTGCCGTCCGGGCTGAACGCCACCGAGCCGACCGGGCCGGTGTGACCGCTCAGCGGTTCGCCGATCGCCTGACGGGTGTCCGTGCGCCACAACCGCACCGCTCCGTTGCCGCTTGCGGTGGCCAGCATCTGTCCGTCCGGACTGGCCGCCACGGAGTAAACGGTGTCACCAACGTCGAGGGTGCCGACCTGTTTTCGGGTCTCGACGTCCCAGAACGAGACGCTGGGTTTCGCTTCGGGGCGTGCTTGATCGGTTTTCGCATCGGCGGGTGCGGGTGCACCCGCCGCGACCAGCGTCCTGCCGTCCTGGCTGAAGACCGCGGACCTGACGGCGCTCATGGGCTCGGGCACGGGTGCGCCGAGTTGTACCCGGTTCACCGGGTCCCACAGATTCGATCCTGCGCCGTCGCCGCTGCTACCATTCGGCCCGCCGGTGGCGAGCACACGGCCGTCGGGGCTGAACGCCACCGCGAGGACCGGTCGGCGGCTGTGGGTGCGCAGGTCGGTGATCGGCCTGCGGGTGCGGACGTCCCACAGCATGATCGTGCGCGGTGGCCCGGTCGGAGCCGGACGCTTCTGTCCCGGATTGTCGTACAGCAAGATCGTGCTTCCAGCGCCGGTGACGCTGACCGCGCCGCCACCGCCGGAGCAGATGCCCCAGCCGTCGTGACCACACGCGTATCGGCTGGTGTGGTCGCCGACAGCTCCGCCATCGTCGCCCCCGGTGGCGATGGTGCTGCCATCCGGGCTGAACGCCAACGCATAGACGGCGCCGGGCGAACCGAGCATCGGGTTGCTGACCTGGAGGTGAGCGCCGAGATCCCAGAGCCGGATCGTGCCATCCTGCGCGCCACTGGCGAAGGTCCGTCCGTCCGGGCTGAACGCGACCGACGTGACCGCGCGGGTGTGGCCGGCCAGTGGGCTCCCGATCTGGGCCTGCCTGCCGACATCCCACAGCCGGATGGTGCCGTCGTCACCGCCGGTCGCCATGGTCTTCCCGTCAGGGCTGAACCCGAGGGACGGAGGCAGCGTCACGCGATCGGGCCGGGTGTGGGCGGTCAGCGCCCCGCCGACCGGTTTCCGGGTGGCCGTGTCCCACAGCTGGACCTTCCCGTCGGTCCAGGCAGTGGCGAAGGTCCTTCCGTCCGGATTGAACATCACCAGCGGGCTGATGAAGCTTGCGGTGTCGCCGACGTGACCGGCGAGCGGCGCACCGATCTGCTGGTGTGCCGCGCTGTCCCAGAAGCGGACCGTTCCATCCGTTCCGGCAGTGGCCAGCGTTCTCCCGTCCGGGCTGAACGTGACGGAGGGGCTCGTCGTGAACGGTGTGGACGGGTGATCCACCGCGATTTCCCCTGTTTGGGCTTGGCCGCCGAGGTCCCACAACCGCACCATACCGCCGACGTCGCCGATGGCCAGGGTTTTCCCGTCGGGGTTGAACGCCGTCGCGGGAGCGACGTGCAGGAGTGGCGATGAGTCGGCAGGGGCGGCGGGGGCGCTGATTTGCTGGTGCGTACCCGCGTTCCAGAGCCGCACCACGGCGTCGTACCCCGAGGTGGCCAGCATGCTGCCGTCGCGACTGAACTGCACGGACCGCACGGCCTGGGTATGACCGGCTAGGGGAGCGGCGATTTGCCGGTGCGTGGTGACGTCCCACAGCCTGACGTCGTCGCTCCCGGTGGCCAGTGTCTTCCCGTCCGGGCTGAAGGCCACCGAATTGACAGCGCCGTGCCCGCTGCTGATCCGTGCGATGCCCGGACGCGCGGCGGCGATGAGCATGCCCGCCCTCGCCTCCGGTGTCGGGCTGATCCGCCAGGCGGTCACGCTGAGCAGCCGTGACAGTTCCGGGTCGGTATCGCCCAGCGACTCGCTTCGAGCCGCGAGCGCGCGGGAGATCGCCTGGTTGCGTTCGTCGATGGCGGCCGACCTCTGGACCAGTGTCACGACGCCGAGCACCGTCGCCGCGACCAGGAACACCATCAGCCCGGTGGTGAGCGCCCGGCGTATCCGGGTTGCCACCCGGAACGCACGGATGTCGTCACTCTCGAGTTCCTCTTTCTCCTTGCCGTGGACCGGCGCGGCCAAGGTGGCCATCTTGGACCGGAAGTCACTGTGCCGCACTGACAACTGAGCCGGGTCCTGGGCGTGGGACAGGTCCACCCAAAGCGGCTCCGCCGCGAACCAGCCGCGCAGGCCTTCTGGCAGGGCTGTCGTCCGCGCCCAGTCGAAGTCGTTCGCCGTGTGGTCCCACACGATGCTGCCCGCGGTGAGCGCGATCAGGAATGTTTCGCGTTCGCGTTCGTTCCGCCAGTATTCGACCTCGCGCCCCACCCAGATCGACTTCGCGGAGTCGGGGGACGCCATGAGGACGAAGTAGCGTGACGATCGCAGGGCACGGTCGATGGTCGCCCACAGGTCGGGGTTGGCGGCAAGGCTTTCCTCGTCCCGGAACACCCGCAGCGCCCGCACTTGGTTCCAACGCCTCGCGAGTTGATGGAAGCCCCGCAGGACGGCAGGAGCGAGCCGCCCGTCGGCCGCGTGACTGTAGGACAGGAAAGCGTCGTACTGCGGTCTTCCCGGTGAGACCGAGTCAGTGTGGTCGTCGATCGGGGTCATGGTGTGCTGGGGCTCCCGTTCGTCGGAGTGGCCGGTCATTCACCATGGGAAGCGCGCCAGAGGGTGTGTTCGCGGCTGATGGCGTCCTCGGCGTCGGCCACCGTGGCGGCCCATTCCGCCTCGCTCATTTCCCGGCTCAGCAATTCGCGGATCACGCTGAGTTCGTGAGAAGCGACGGTGTACGCGGTGGCGGCCGTGGTGTGCTGACGGGCTTGGGACCATGCGGACAGCCCCGCGACGGAGGCAGCCACGATCCCGGCGAGGTCGAAACTCACCAGCGCGAATGCCTTCGCCAATGCCGCGCTCACTCCGGTGACTTCCAGCAGCAGCACCACACCGCGCAGTATCCGGGCACGACGTCGGTGATAGTCGGCCTTGGTGGCGTACCACCGTTGCTGGTCCTGGATTCTCCCTGTCAGGTACGCGCTCGTTCGTTCGGCGCGCGAGGCAGCGCGGATTTCGCGCATTCGGTCGCTGATCACGCCTCGGGTGGTCGGCAGAAGCGGTACGGACGGCAGATCGGCTTGGAGCGCTTGGACCCGGTCCAGCAGGACGCGGTCCGCCTCGGCCTCGGACAACGACAGCGCGCACGGCGTGCCTCCGACCGCGTAACGCCATGCCAACGTCTTGACCGACTCGGAGAGAGCGCGCCCTTCGTACCACGTGACGTTCGGGCGACTTTGCCGCACCGACAGTTCGACGACGATCGCGGTAACGAACGCCAACGCGGTCACGACTGCCGCGGCATCGAAGGATCGGCCGACGGTCACCGTGAACGCCGCGGAAGCCGCGGCCACGGTGGTGGCGGTCATCCTGAGCTGAAGCGAACGGAGGAAGGACCGTTGTCCGCGCAGCGAGGCACGATCGGCGGCATCGAAAAGGCCGGGGTAATCCATGGGGCCCAGGCCGACCGCGGGCCTTGTTTCAGTCATGACGGATCATCACTCCCTCACCACGCTGACTGAACGGTAGCGAATCGATCACCGAGGGGGGTGAGGACGACCGGCAGTGCGGGGAGCTACCCCCGAACAGAGCAACGCGGGGCCACGGTACGGGGCCTTACCCGGTGACGTCCCTGATCCAGCCGCGCACCAGCTCGACGAGTTCGTCCGCGGTACTCGCGACCACGCTCTTCGGCGCGCCGTAAGGGAGTTCGCCGACTCCGACGAGCCGGGCGCGGAACCCGCTGCCGGGCTCGGTCCACAGCCGGATCACCAGGACGGCCGCCCGTTCCTTCTCGGCTGGTTCGTCCACCGGGCCTCCTCCGGACGGCATCGGCGGAGTGTGCCCGTCGTGATGTCACCGCCGCGTCACGCGGATAACGGATGGGCGACGCGCGCGGGTGGTGACGCCACGGTGACGCACCACCCGGAAGGTGAGCGGGCACAAGGGCCTTTGCGAAAGACGGCCTTGCGAAGGGAGCCATGGCCATGCCCATCAGTCCTACCTTTCCGGGCGTCTACATCGACGAACTGCCGAGCGCGGTACGCACCATCATCGGGGTGCCGACGTCGGTCGCGGCGTTCATCGGTACCGCGCCCCGGGGCGCCACCGACCGGCCCGTGCACATCACCGGCTGGGCCGACTACGAGGCCGAGTTCGGCGGGCTGGACAAGACCAGCGACATGAGCCACGCGGTCTACCAGTTCTATCTCAACGGCGGCAGCGAGGCGGAGATCGTCCGCATCGTCCGCGACCACAACACCGAGGACGAAGACAAGCAGAACCCCGCTCCGAAAAAGGCGGTCAAGGCCAAGGTCGAGCTGAAGAACAAGGCGGGCGACGCCAAGGTCACCCTGCACGCGGCCAGTGAAGGCCAGTGGGCCAAGGACAACCTCCGCGTCCGGGTCGACTACGACACCTTCGTCAAACCGGCCGAGGGCGGAACCCGGACCACCTACAACCTGACCATCCGGGACAAGACCACCGGGATCACCGAACGCTATCTCAACGTCAACGTGGACCCGACCGATCCGGACGGCCTGGTCAAGGTCCTCGCGTCCTCGCGTCTCGTCAGCACGGTCGAAGGGGACATCGCAGGGCAGACCGTGCTGCCGAACGAACACGTTCCGGAAGGCAAGCTGGACGAGCAGAAGAAGCCGATCGGTCCCGCGGTCGGGGCCGACCCCTTCCTGGACGACACCAAGGGCAGCGCCGCCCTGGAGAAGGCCTGGTACACCGAGGCGGTCGAGGGCGCCGACGGCGACGCGCCCGGGGTGGACAACTACCTTGGCGGCAAGACCGGGGAACGGGACAAGAAGGGCCTGTACCAGCTGCTCAAGGCCGACATCGTCAACATCATCTGCCTGCCCGGTGACCTCGGCCAGGTCGGTAAGCCGATCGGCATCGTGCCCGAAGCGGCGGCTTACGCGCTCAAGCACCGGTCGATGCTCCTGCTCGACCCGCCGACGAGCTGGGGGACGGTGGAGCAGGCCGCGACGGGTGCTCGCGCCGGGCTGCCGGTCACCGGTGACCTGGCCAAGAACGCGGCCGTCTACTTCCCGCGGGTCAACCTGGCCGATCCGAGCCAGAAGAACGCCATCCGGGACTTCCCGCCGTGCGGCGTGATGGCCGGGATCTGGGCCCGCACCGACGTCCAGCGTGGCGTGTGGAAGGCACCGGCGGGGACCGACGCGTCGCTCAACGGCGTCACCTCGCTGGCCGTGACGATGACCGACCCGGAGAACGGGCGGCTCAACCCGCTCGGCGTGAACTGCCTGCGGCAGCTGCCGGTGTTCGGCCACGTCGCCTGGGGCGCGCGCACCACCAAGGGCGCCGACCTCGCCGCGGACCAGTGGAAGTACCTGCCGGTCCGGCGGCTCGCGCTGTTCCTCGAAGAGAGTCTCTACCGCGGCACGCAGTGGGTCGTCTTCGAACCGAACGACGAGCCGTTGTGGGCGTCGATCCGGCTCAACGTCGGGGCGTTCATGAACAACCTGTTCCGCCAGGGCGCTTTCCAGGGCCGCACGCCGCAGGAGGCGTACAAGGTCACCTGCGACAGCACGAACAACCCGCAGAACACGATCGATCAGGGCATCGTCAACATCCAGGTCGGTTTCGCGCCGCTCAAGCCCGCCGAGTTCGTGATCATCCACATCCAGCAACTCGCCGGCCAGATCCAGGTATAGGGCCAGGGAGGAAAACAGTCATGGCCGACAGCAAGACGAAGCGGCGCGACCCGTACAAGAACTTCCGCTTCCGCGTGAAGTTCTCCGGGGGCACCGAATACATCGCGGGCGTGAGCAAGGTGACCGGCTTCAAGCGCAGCACCGAAGTGGTCAAGCACCGTGACGGCGGCGCACCGGGCACCAGCGTCAAACTGCCGGGGCGCACCGAGTACGACGCGATCACGCTCGAACGCGGGGTGACCAACGACAAGGTGTTCGAGCAGTGGGCGAACCGGGTGTGGAGCTTCACCAACGCCTCGGGCGGGCTGGAGACCTCGCTCAAGGACTTCCGGCGCGACCTGCTCGTCGACGTGTTCAACGAGGCGGGGCAGAAGGTGCTGTCCTATCAGGTCTTCAACTGCTGGGTCTCGGAGTACCAGCCGGTGTCCGATCTGGACGCCAACGCGAACGCCGTCGCCATCCAGCACATCAAGCTGGAGAACGAGGGCTGGGTCCGCGAGGACCTGCCGGAACCGCCCGAAGTCGGCTTCGAAGACCCCGCCTGACCATGACGGCGCTCACCGAGGCCGGCCTGCTCGCGGTCTGGGAGGCCGGGCTGGGGAAGGGGCCGGTGCGGCGCGCGCTGGCGCTCGCCACGGCGGGTGGCGCGGATCCGGCCTCGGTCGCCGATCTGTCCGTCGGGCGGCGCGAGGAGTTCGTCCTCGCGCTCCGGGAAACCTGCTTCGGCACGGTGCTCCCGTGCGCGGTGGACTGCCCGGAATGCGCCGGGGAGCTCGAACTCGAACTGACCGTCGACGACGTCCGCGCCGGGGAACCCGAGCAGGGCACCACGGTTTCGGCGGACGGGTTCGAGGTCGAGTTCCGGCCGGTCACCAGCCGGGACCTGCTGGCCGTGCCGGCGCGGGCCCCGGACGCGCGGCGGCGGCTCCTCGGCCGGTGCGTGGTCACGGCGACCGCGCACGGGGAAACGAAAACGGGCGACGAGCTGCCGGACACCGTGCTCGACGCCCTGTCCGGCGCGTTGGCGGCCTGCGATCCGCAGGCCGACCTCGCGCTGGAGCTGGACTGCGCGAGCTGCGGGCACGAGTGGCGCGCACCGTTCGACATCACGGCCTATCTGTGGGGAGAGATGGACACCTACGCCCGGCGGTTGCTCTACGACGTGCACGTCCTCGCCAGCGGATACGGCTGGTCGGAACGCGAGGTGCTCGCGGTGAGCCCGGCCCGCCGCCGCTTCTACCTGGAGCAGGTGACACCGTGACCGACTTCGCGAACCGCCTGCTCGGCAACGCGGGCGGAGCCACCATCCGCCCGCTGCTGCCGACGCTCTTCGAGCCGGTGACCGCACGGGAACCGGAACCGCTCCCGCCGATGGGCGCGGTCACCGTCGACCGTCCACACCGGACGGACAAGCCGGAAACCGCGGTCCCCGCGCGGCACCAGGACACGCCGTTGCCCTCGGTGACGTCGTTGCCCCACAAGGAAACATCGACGCCCGCCGCACCGCGACGCGAACCGCGGGTGGTGCCCACTCCGTCGCCCGCGGCCGGGCTGCCAGTCACGTCAGTAGAGTCCACTGTGGATGGACACCCGGTCGTGCCGCCGGGCCGGGTGCCGGAGATGCCCGCGGCCGTGGTGGCGCGGACCGTCTCGCGGGAGGTGCCGGTTCCCTTCCGGCACACCGAAACCCGGACGGTTCCGGTGACCACGCGGGAAATGGCCGAGCCGCCCGAACCGGTCTCGTATCCCGTCGTCGTTCCCGGCAGGGCGGACGCGGTGGAGCCGGAGCAGGCCGAGCGTCCCAGCGCCGGGCGGCCCGCGGTCCCGGCGCGCCGGAGCAGGAAGACCGCTCCTGCGGCGCGGCACGCGGAACCGGCCGCGGAACCGGTCGTGCACATCAGCATCGGCCGGGTCGAGGTCAAGGCCGCCGCGGATCCGGGGAAGAACACCGCGCCGAAACGGAAGGAAACCCCGAAACAGCCGGTACTCGGGCTCGCCGATTACCTGCGCGAGCGGGCGGGAGGTGGTTCGCGATGAGTGACGCACGAGCCATCGAGGCGGTCACCGAGACCCTGCAGATGATCATCCAGCGCGGTGTCAGCGAGGTCCGGTCCGGCGCGCTGGTCCGGGTTCTCCCGCCCCACGAGGTGGACACCGGCCAGCCGGAGCAGGTCAACCTGTATCTGTACCAGGTCGACGTGGCCGCCGGGCTGCGCAACGAGGATCCGCTGGACGTCCTGCCGGGCGAGACGGCCGATCCGGCGCTTCCCCTGGTGCTGCACTACCTCCTGACGCCGTACGTGCACGGCGGCGACGACCTGATCGCGCATCGCATGCTCGGCGGCGCGGTGCGCGCGGTGCACGAACATCCCGTGCTGAGCCGCGCCGACCTGCGGCATCTCCCGCACTACAGCGACGTCGACCAGCAGCTGGACCGGGTCCGGCTGACCTGGCAGCCGCTGGAGGAGAAGGACATCTTCTCGCTGTGGTCGGCCTTCCAGACGCCCTACCGGCTTTCGGCCGCGTTCGAGGCGCGGGTCGTGCTGATCGATTCCCGGCGGCAGCGCCGTACTCCGGTTCCGGTGCTCACCCGGGGCAAGAACGACACCGGCCCGGTCGCCGGCGGCAGCGTCGCCTCGCCGTTCCCGGAGCTGACCGACGCCGTTCCCGCGCACGGCCAGCCGTCCGCGAAACCCGGGGAAACCGTGACCCTGCGGGGAAAGAACCTCACCGCGGACACCGTGGAAGTCGTGCTCCGGCATCCGCTGGTGCCCGCGCCGGTCGTCGCCGACGTCGGGACCAGGTCCGCCACCGAAGTCCACTTCGGACTCACGCATCCCGGCAGCGATTATCCGGCGGGGTTGTGGTCGGTCGCGCTCCGGCTCACCTCGGGCACCGGGACCGACCGGAGCACCACCGTCACCAACGACGTCCCGCTCGCGATCGCGCCCACCGTCACGGCCGGGTTCGGGGGCACGGTGAACGGCGGGCCGAAGCACACGTTCGACCTCGACGTCACCTGTACGCCCGTGCCGTTGCCGGGACAGCCGGTGTTCCTGCTGCTCGGCTCCCACACCGCCGCGCCGGTCGTGGACACCCAGCACCCGAGGCCGCTCGACAGCCCGCGCTTCCACTTCACCGGCGTGGAGCCGGGCCGCTATCCGGCGCGGCTACGCGTCGGCGGGGTCGACAGCCAGCTGGTGAACCGCTCCGGCGAGCGTCCGGTGTTCGACGGTACGCAGGTGGTGACCGTGACATGACCGGTACCGATTGGGAAGCGGCCAACGCGTGGTTCCTGTCCGCGTCGCTCACCTGGCTGCGCCTGCTGCTGATCCAGCACAGCGACGTCCAGCACGGCGAGAACGGCATGACTCCGCCGGACGCCGTCGCGCCGAAGGAACCGCCACGCAGACGTCTTTTCGGCCGCCACGACGAACCGGCTCCCGCGCCGCCCGCACCTTCGGCGCCCCGGGAACGGGTGACCGCGGATCAGCTCGCCGCCGCGGCCGACGCCGTCCGGCAGGCCGAGGCGTCGAACCCGCCGCCGGCGCTCGTCGCGCTGGCCGAACGGCTGGAGCTGACCCGCTTCGAACGCGACACCCTGTTGCTGTGCGCCGCGGTCGAACTCGACCCCCCGATCGCCGCGCTTTGTGCCGCGGCGCAGGGGAACCCGGCGATGACCTACCCGACGTTCGGGCTGGCGATGAGCCTGTTGCCCGGCGCAGCGTGGGAAGTCGTGTCACCGCACCGCGGGCTGCGGTACTGGCGGCTGATCGAACTCACCGGACGCGCGGCGCAGGGCGTGGTCGGCAGCCCGCTGCGGGTGGACGAGCGGATCGTCAACTACCTCAAGGGGTTGAACCATCTCGACGACCGGCTGGCGCCGCTGGTCTCGCGGCTCGACCCGGCGGCGGGGACCGGGCTGCCGCCGTCGCAGCAGGCGGTCGTCGACGAGATCGGCAGGCACTGGCACGCGGCGGGCCCTGGCCCGGTCGTCCAGCTCGCGGGCGCGGACGAGCAGGGCAAGCGGCTCGTCGCGGCACACGCCGCCGTGAGCAGGGGCATGGTCGTCCAGCGGCTCTCCGCGACCCTGCTGCCCACCGCGCCCACCGAACTCGACGAGCTCGCGCGCCTGTGGCAGCGGGAAGCCCAGTTGCTGCCGCTCGCGCTGTATCTCGACGTCGAAGACGGCGGTGTCGTGGACTACGCCGGTCAGACCCACGCGTCGGTGACGCGGTTCCTGGGCCGGATCAGCTGTCCCACGGTTTTCGCGGCCAGGGAGAGCTGGTCGGAGCTGGGCAGGCAGTCGCTCGTGCTGGACGTCGAACCGCCGACGCCTGCCGAGCGGGTGGTGGCCTGGCGGTCCGTGCTGGGGCCGTCCGCGCCGCAGGCGGAGATCGATTCGCTCGCCGCGCAGTTCGCCCTCGAAGTGCCCGCGATCCTCGACGTCGCGGCCGTCTCCGGCGGAGACGCCGTCGAGGCATGGCGGGTGTGCCGGGCGCGTACCCGGCCGAGGATGGACTCGCTCGCCCAGCGGCTGGAGCCGAAGGTCGGCTGGGAGGACATCGTGCTGCCGCCGGACGGCCTGGCACTGCTGCGCCGGATCGCCGAGCAGGTCCCGCAGCGCGCCAAGGTGTACGACGCCTGGGGGTTCGGCGACCGGATCACCCGGGGGCTCGGGGTGAGCGTGCTGTTCGCCGGGCCGAGCGGGGTCGGCAAGACGATGGCCGCCGAGGTGCTCGCCCGGCAGCTGCGGCTGGACCTGTACCGGATCGACCTGTCCGCGGTGGTGAGCAAGTACATCGGCGAAACCGAGAAGAACCTGCGCAGGCTGTTCGACGCGGCGGAGGGCGGCGGCGCGATCCTGCTCTTCGACGAGGCCGACGCGTTGTTCGGCAAGCGGACCGAGGTCAAGGACTCCCACGACCGCTACGCCAACATCGAGATCAACTTCCTGCTGCAGCGCATGGAGGCCTACCGCGGCCTCGCGATACTGGCCACGAACATGCGCGGCGCACTGGACGGCGCGTTCCTGCGGCGGCTGCGGTTCATCGTCGACTTCTCCTTCCCCGGCACGGCCGAGCGCAAGGAGATCTGGCGGCGCGCCTTCCCGGAGAAGGCACCGCGCGAGGACCTCGACTTCGACCGGCTCGCCCAGCTGCAGACCTCGGGCGGGATGACCCGCAACATCGCGCTCAACGCCGCTTTCCTCGCCGCGGCAAGGGGTTCCGGCATCACCATGCCGATCGTGCTGGACGCGGCACGCGCCGAGTTCGAGAAGCTCGAACTGCCGACGCGCGCGCGGGACTTCGCATGGGAGGCGACGTCGTGAAGATCCACCTGCGCATCGACCGCGTCGTGCTCGACGGCGTCGGATCGCCGTCCGATTCGCGCGCGATCCATGAGGCGTTGCAAGCGGAACTGGCCCGGCTGGTCGCGACGGCGCCGTCCTCGGCGTGGTCCGAATCGCGGGGACAGCGGCGGGTCAGCGCGCCCGAAGTACGGCCCGGCTCGCCGGCCGCGCTGGGCAGGGACATCGCCGGATCGGTGTACCGGGCGGTGGGCCATGGGCACTGAACGTGTGACCCGGCCCGCCGGGCAGCCGGTGCACTGGCCGGACGCCGTCGCGCGGCACGCATGCGAGGCGGGGCAGGAGGTCCCCGCACAGGCCGGTCCGGGTGCGGCACTGCCGGGCCCGGTCCAGGAGCGGATGGGCGCGCGCTTCGGTCACGACTTCAGTGACGTGCGGGTGCACACCGGCGCGGACGCGGACGCGTCGGCGCGCGCGGTGGACGCGCAGGCCTACACCGTGGGCCGGGACGTCGTGTTCTCCCAGGGGACGTTCGCGCCGGAGACACGCGAAGGGGAGCGGCTGCTCGCCCACGAACTCGGCCACGTCGTCGAACAGCGCACCGGCTCGCACCGTCTGGCGCGGCAGGTGGCAGGCCAAGCGGTCGCCGCCCCGAACACCGGGCAGCGCGACTACGTCACCGCCGTGATCGCGTCGCTGCGCGGCGCCGCCGAGCACTACGGGGCGCGGGGCCCGATCGGCCCGCGTGACCAGCGCATCGCTCCGCTGGTGTCGATCGACCTCGCCGCCG
Organism: Amycolatopsis sp. NPDC059021; assembly: GCF_042739895.1. Classification (NCBI taxonomy): domain Bacteria; kingdom Bacillati; phylum Actinomycetota; class Actinomycetes; order Pseudonocardiales; family Pseudonocardiaceae; genus Amycolatopsis; species Amycolatopsis sp. NPDC059021. Next base: position 14,764 of record NZ_JBHYIQ010000022.1, on the reverse strand, counting down.
TACCGGGAATGCTGCGGAACTGGCTGAAGGAGCGCGACGAGGCCGCGAAGATGATCACCACGCACCTCGACGGCGACCCGGTGCTCACCACTCAACTGCGCGAGGGCTACCGAGACGCCGTCCGCGCGGTGCTCACGTCGGCGAGTTCCCGGGTGCAGCGCGGCCAGCCCGGAGAGGTCCAGCGTCCCAGCACCGACGAGCTGTACCTCCAGCACCAGCAGCTCATCCACGACTGGGCGTGGCCGGAAGCGCAGCTGGACCCGCACCGCAACGAACTGCTCGACGCCCTCCCGGAAGCCGAACGCGCGCAGATCCGCGAGGACACCGCGGACGTGAACATCGGCGGGCTGGCGAACGTCTTCAGCCCGAACGCTCTGCTCCGCCCGCTGCCGAGGGGCACGACGATCACCCTTGGCCAGGGAATCCCGGTGGCGGCCCAGCCCGCGTTGCGCAATCTGGCCCAGTTCCTGGTCACCGAGCCACCCGTCATGCTCGGGGTCAACCGCACCACCACGTTGCGGCTCGACCTGAGCGCCCACGGCGGCACGCGGTCGACCTACCGGTTCACCCAGGTCCGGCACGCGGCCGTGAGGCGGCAGGCCGCCACGAGCGAGGTGCTCGTCGAACAGCTCGCCGCGCTCGGCCCGGAGCGGGACCGCACGCTGGTGCGGCCCGGCGGGCAGGAGCTGTTCGACCGGCACCGCTTCGTCCGCGATGCCAGCTGGACCAGCGGCACCGAGTACGCCCAGCTGCTCGGCGCGCTCGCCACGATCCCCGAATCCATGCTGGCCGGGCTCGACGGGATCAGGTTCCTCCGGGTCGCCGCGATTCCCGACGCCGCCGCGGAGTACCGCCTCGCCCCGCACGAGATCGCGGTGGCGGACAACGCGTTCGCCTCGGCCGGCGCGCTTCGCGCCTACCAGGGACCGCGGCAGGCCGCCCCCGACTTCGACCGGCTGATCGCGCACGAGATCGGGCACGCGATCGACCAGGCGGCGCTGCGGGGACCGCTGACGGCGTCGAACCAGGCGAAGGACGCCCAGAACGCCTTCCTTCGCCAGCACGGAACGCCCCGCCGCCGTGGCGGGTTCCTGATCCCGCCCGCGCAGGTGGCCGCCTGGAACCAGGTGCGGCAGGCCGAACGGGCCGCACGAACCGCGCTCGAGGCCGTCGATGCGGAATCCGGCGCGCGGTTCGACAACGGACAAGCCACCGACACCCTGCGACCCAGGACTCGCAACGACTTCCGTGACGCGGCGGGCCATGGCGGAGCGAGGCGGATCACGACCTACTCCGACAAGGGGTGGCGCGAGTACTACGCGGAGGCCTTCGCTCTCTACGTCACCGATCCCGAAGGGCTGAAACGACTGCGGCCGCACGTCTACGACTTCTTCGCCCGCCACCATCCCGACCCGGACCGGCTGCCATGAGGAGCACACGATGACGACGTTTCCCGAAGCGGGCAGGCCGGTGCGCGGCGGGTTCGTGCTGCTGAACCCGGAAGACAGCACGCCGATGAACACGATCCCGTTCCAGTTCAACCCGGACACGCTCACCAGGACGCTGCAGCCGCAGGGGATCGGGGGCGAGCCGGGGGACCGGCTGGAAGCGTTGCGGCTCAAGGGACCGCCGCACGAGACGTACAAGTTCGACGCCGAGTTCGACGCCACCGAGCATCCGGAGGCCTATCCCGACGGGCTGCTGCCGGTGCTCTCCGCGCTGGAGCTGACGATCTACCCGACCAGCGTTCAACTGTCCAATGAGGACGACCTGGCCGGTAAGGGACAGCTGGAGATCGCGCCCGTCGAGGCGCCGCTGCTGGTGCTGGTGCTCGGCCCCGGCCGGCTCGTGCCGGTGCGGATCACCGACTTCAGCGTCACCGAGGAGGCGTTCGACACCGCGCTCAGCCCGATCAGGGCGAAGGTGAGCGTCAGCGTGCGGGTGCTGACCGTGGACGACCTCGGGTATGTCCACAAAGGAGGGCGGCTCTACCTCGGCTACCAGGGCCAGAAGGAAACTTTCGCGAAGAAGGCCCAGCGGCCCATCGCCGACGTCGGCCTCACCACGATCTAGGAGACCGCCATGCTCGCCACCACCAGCCGGTACCAGGGGATCCCGACCGCCGTGCACGAGACCGCGGACGGCCGCAAGATCGTGTACCTGCGCCGCCGTATCCTGCCGCACCCCGAGGACCTCGCCCAGATCGGCGAGCACACGGTGAAACCGGGGGAGCGGCTGGACAACGTCGCCGCCAAGGAACTCGGCGACGCCGAACGGTTCTGGCAGGTCGCCGACGCCAACCGCGCGATGGACCCCGCCGCGCTGACCGTCCACCCCGGACGGAAGCTGCGGATCACCCTTGCCCCCGGCACCCCGGGCGGCAGCTTCCCGCTGGCGGTACCCGGCAATGGCTGAGAACATGCGGCTGCTCCTGCTGATCGGCGGGATCTTGCCGGAGAAGGCGCCGCACGAGGTGATCGAGGCGCTGCAGTCGGTCTCGGTGCACACCGGGACCGGGGAGCAGGGCGGATTCCAGCTGAGCTTCGCGGTGAGCAAGCGGTCGATGCTCACCACGACGCTGCTGCCGATGGGCTATTTCGACCCCGGCCGCCGCGTGGTGCTCGCCACGATCATCCGGGGCGAGCAGACCGTGGTGATGGACGGGATCATCACCCGCCAGGAGATCGGGCCCAGCGACACCCCCGGCGCCTCGACGCTGACGATCACCGGGCTGGACATGACCGCGGTGTTCGACATGGTCCACGTGGAGTTCACCTGGCCGGAACTGCCGTTGTTCGCGCAGGTCGACCTGATCTGCCTCAAGCACGCCATGTACGGGATCGCGCCGATCGCGGTCCCGTCGGTGTTCAACCCGGTCGAATCGGTCCTGCGCCGGAACAGCGTCCAGTCCGGCACCGATCTCGAGTACATCAGGGAGCTGGCGTCGAAGGCCGGGCACGTGTTCTTCGTCGAACCCGGGCCGGAGATCGGGACGAACATCGCCTACTGGGGCCCGGAAGCCCGGTTCGGGCTCATGCAGCCCGCGCTGTCGGTGAACATGGGGGCGGCGTCCAACACCGAATCGATGTCGTTCGCCTTCGACGGGCTGTCCGCCACCCAGTACTCGATCATCGAGGTGGAACCGCACACCGGCATCGGGTTCCCGATCCCGATCCCGGACGTCAGCCTGCTGCGCCCGCCGCTGGCCGCGCGGCCGGCGCTCAAGCTGAAGCACCAGAAGATCGATTTCGGCGCCAACAAGACCCTGCCCGAAGGGCTGCTCTACGGCCTCGCACACTCCGCGAAGTCGTCGGACGCGGTCAGCGGCCAGGGCAAGCTCGACGTCCTGCGCTACGGGCACGTGCTCAAGGCGCGGCGGCTGGTCGGCGTGCGCGGCGCCGGAACCGCTTACGACGGACTGTATTTCGTCACCAAGGTGACGCACGAGATCAAACGCGGCGAGTACAAGCAGAGCTTCTCGCTGAGCAGGGACGGGCTGGTGCCCCTTCTGGAACAGGTGAGCGCATGAGCGAAGCTTGCGAGCGAATCGAGGATGTCATGCGCCAAAAAGGATTGAACACAGTCTCATGGAATGAGGCGATCGCATGAGTGAGGTCGGCAAGTTCGTCGGGAAGTTCCGCGGCTCCGTGGTGTCCAATGTGGACCCGCTGCGGGAGGGTAGACTGCTGGTCAAGGTGGACGACGTGCTGGGTGCGATCCCGGCGTTCTGGGCGAGGGCGGCGACCCCGCTGGCGGGCACGGCCAGCGGCATGTTCGTCACCCCGCAGCCGAACGCCAAGGTGTGGGTCGAGTTCGAGCAGGGCGACCCCGAACGGCCGATCTGGACCGGGTTCCTGCGCGGCGGGCCCGAGGACATGCCTGCGGAGGCACTGGCGATGACGCCGGGCGTGCCCGCGGTGGTGCTGGCGACCTCGCCGCAGAACGCGATCTCGCTCAGCGACACCCCGGGGCCCGCGCCCGGCGGCATCCTGATCCGGCACGGCGCGGCGTTCATCGCGATCAACGACGCCGGGATCCAGATCTCGAACGGCCAGGGCGCGACGATCACGCTCGGACCCGGCCCGCTCGTCAACGTCAATCTCGGCGCGCTGACCGTGCTGACCTGAGGGGGTCGTGATGCCTGGCTTCATTCTCCATCAGGGCGCGGTGCTGACCTGCCCGCACGGCGGAAAGGTGACCGTGGTGCCCGTTTCACCGCCCCGCGTGCAGGTCACCGGGCTGCCGGTGCAGGCCGCCGCCGACCAGCTGACCGTCGCCGGCTGCACGGCGACGATCTGCGCCACCGTGCAGTGGCAGAACCTTTCGGCACGGGTCATGGTGAACGGCCAGCCGATCGCGTTGCAGGCCCCGCCGGGGCCGGGCAAGGGCGACGGCTCGTGCCTGCCGCCCTTGGTGCCGCCGCTCGTGCTCGCCATCCAGCCTCGTGTGATTGCGACGTGACCGCCATGAACAGTCCACTGTGGATAGACTTCCCGCTCCATTTCGACGCGCGCGGGCGCACCGCCGAGACGTCCTACGCCGATCACGTCCTCGACATGATCAAGCAGGTCCTGTTCACCACGCCGGGGGAGCGGGTGAACCGGCAGGACTTCGGCTGCGGGCTGCTCGACCTGGTCTTCGAGCCGAACAGCGTGGAACTGGCGGCGACGCTGCAGGCCACCACCGCCGGGGCGTTGCAGCGCTGGCTCGGGGACGTGATCACCGTGCAGCGGCTCGAGGTCACCGCCGAGGAATCGACCTTGCGGGTCGACCTGAGCTATGTGCTGGTCGAGACCGGCGAAGAACGCACCGAAGTCATCGAAGGGGGAATCCGATGACGTGCACCGAAGATCGTCGCATCACGAAGGCGCGCCGCGACGGCTACAACGGCATCGACACGATCAACGCCGACCAGGACCAGCTCACGGTGATCTTCTTCGGCAAGGCGCCCGAGGAGCTGACGCCGGAGAACTTCCGGATCGAGGGCGGCCGCCGCGTCACCGGGATCCTGGTGACGGACGTGAAGATCTGCGCCGAGGACGATCCCGAGCTCGAGGACCGGGTGATCCTCACGGTCGACCGGCCGGGAGATCTGTCGGTCTATCGGCTCTGCGTCGTGGAATCCGACGGCTGCGGACGCCCCGGCACCGAGCCCTACCCCGGATTCGATCCGCGCTATGCCTGTCTCGACTTCACCTTCGTCCGGTGCGACGACGTCGACTGTGGACGGTCCTGTGACTGTCCACAGAAGACTTACGACGAGCCGGAGATCGACTACCTCGCCAAGGACTACGCGAGCTTCCGGCAGCTGCTGCTCGACCGCCTGACGCTGACCACGCCCCGCTGGACCGAACGGCACGCCGCCGACATCGGCGTCACGCTCGTCGAACTGCTCGCCTACGAGGGCGATCGGCTCAGCTATCTCCAGGACGCCGTCGCCACCGAGGCCTATCTCGACACCGCCCGCGAGCGCGTCTCGATCCGCAGGCACACCCGGCTGGTCGACTACCCGATGCACGACGGCTGTGCCGCGCGGACGTGGGTCTGTGTCGACACCACTGAAGACGTCAAGGTCAAGACCGAGGATTTCCGGTTCGTCACGCTGCCCGACGGCGTGCTGCCCGGCCGTCCCGCTCTGTCCGAAAAGGACATGGAGCAACGGGGGATCCCGCCGCACGAGGTGTTCGAGCCGGTCGGGTCCGGTGAGGTCGTCTTCCGCCCCCGGCACTACGAGATCGACCTGTGGACCTGGGGCGACGTCGGCCGCTGCCTGCCCGAAGGCGCCACGTCCGCGACGCTGGTGGACAGCGCGCCCGGCAGCGAGGACCGCATCCTGCGCCTCGCACCGGGCGACGTGCTCGTGTTCGAGGAGATCGCCGGGGCGAAAACCGGCAACCCCGCGGACGCCGACCACACGCATTGCCAGGCCGTGCGCCTGACGTCGGTGTGCCGAACCCGCGACGAGCTGTACTGTCAGCCGCTGCTGGAAGTCGAGTGGGCGATCGAAGACGCATTGACGTTTCCCCTGTGCATCAACGCCCGGGGCGGTCCGAAGTGCGCCGACATCAAGGTCGGCGTCGCGCGCGGCAATGCCGTCCTCGTCGAGCACGGGAAGCGGTTCGCCGAGGAACTCGGCCCGGTCGAAGGACCGCCGGCCGGTGAACCCGGCTGCCCCGATCCGGTGTGCTTCGGCTGTCCCGGCGATCCCGGCCCGGTGGCCCGGCCCGCCTATCCGCCGCTGACCCCGAAGTTCGCCCCGGCACTGGGTGAGAAGCCGGTGACGCAGAGCGTTCCGTTCCCGGCCCCGGCGGACGTCGGCCACGCGCAGGCGCGGCGGCTGGCCGGGCTGCCGGACCGGGCGCGGGACCGGCTGCGCGAGATCCTGCGCGGCCTGCCCCACCACGGTGAACCGTCCACAAAGGACGTCGAGTACCTGACGACGTTGTTCGGTGCCGCGGTCCTGCACAAGCTCGACCTGGCCGAACATCCCCGGCGGGCCCTGCGCACGCTGCTCGCCCGGTTCGGCGAACTGCTGGCGCGCAAGCTCGAACGGCTGGACGAGCTGATCCGCCGCGCCCATTCCGGGCACGTCCTCGGGGCGGAGGACATCGGCTGGGAGATCGGCCAGGCCTGGGGCGAGGACGAAGGCAAGGAAATCGGCCCCGCGAGTCCGGCGTTCCACGGCCCCGCGATCCACGCCATCCGCACCGATCCGCGTGCCGCGCTCCCGGCGATCCGGTTGACCGGCAAGACCGGTGGCGTCTGGTCGCCCCGCCGGGACCTGCTCGACAGCGGGCCCGCGGACCGGCACTTCGTGGGCGAGACCGACGACGACACCGTCATGACGCTGCGCTTCGGGGACGGCCGCAATGGCGCGATTCCGGCGCCCGGAACCGTATTCGACGCGCATTACCGGGTCGGCAACGGTGTCGCGGGCAACGTCGGGCGCGGCGTGCTCAGCCGCATCGTGTTCGGCGAGCTCCACCAGAGCGGGATCCGGCTGGTCCGCAACCCGCTGCCCGCGACGGGCGGCACCGATCCGGAACCGGTCGCCGAGGTGCGGCAGCGCGCGCCGCTGGAGGTCCGGCACCGGCTGCTGCGGGCGATCACCGCCGACGACTACGCGCGGCTGGCCGAGACGGTGCCCGGCATCCAGCGGGCCGCCGGGGATCTGCGCTGGACCGGCAGCTGGTACGAGGCACAGGTCGCGATCGACCCGCTGGGCGCGGAGGTCGCCCCGGCCCGGCTGCTCGACCAGGTGCGCGGCGCGCTGCACCCGTACCGGCGGATCGGCCACGACCTGTCCGTCGCCACGGCCACCCTGGTCCCGATCCACCTCGGCCTGTGCGTGGAGGTCCGGCCGGACTTCATCGCCGGGCACGTCCGCGCCGCCGTGCTGCGCGCGCTCGTGCCGGCACCGGGGGCACCCGCGCATCCGGCACCGCTGTTCCACCCGGACAACCTCACCTTCGGCACCCCGGTGCGGGTGAGCCGGGTGGTCGCGGCGGCCGCCGCGGTGCCGGGCGTGCGCAGCGTGCGGGTCACCCGGCTGCACCGGCTCTTCGGGATGCCCGGTGACGCGCTCGAACGCGGCCTGCTGGCGATCCGGCCGCTGGAAGTGGCCCAGCTCGACAACGACCGCTCCCGGCCGGAAAACGGCCGTATCGATCTGGAAGTGAGGGGTGGGCGATGAACTGCGACTGCCGGAACGACTGCGGCGGCTGCTGCGCCGGTGTCGAAGCCGTGACCCCGGTGCCGTCGTACAACCGGCCGGGACTGCCCGCGCTGTCCTACCGGGCGGGCACGCACGGCCGGTTCCGCGAGTCCATGCTGGCCCGGCTGTCGAGCAGGCGGGCACTGGACGGCCTCGGCACGCGGGACCCCGACGATCCGTCGATCGCGCTGCTGGACTGCTGGGCACTCGTCGGCGACGTGCTCACCTTCTACACCGAGCGCATCGCGAACGAGGGCTATCTGCGGACCGCGACCGAACAGGAATCGCTGGACCGGCTGGGCAGGCTCGTCGGCTACACACCGCGTCCCGCGCTGGGGTCGACCACCTACCTCGCCTACACCCTCGACGAGGGCAAGCAGGCGGTGCTCCCGGCGGGCTCGGGCGCGAAGAGCGTGGCCGAGCAGGGCGGGCTGCCGCAGACCTTCGAGACCACCGAGGAACTCGTCGCGCGCGGGGAATGGAACGCGCTCGCCGTGCGCCGCACCGATCCGCCGGACATCGTGTTCGTCCGGTCGCCGACGTCCTCGGACGTGCCGGGCGACGTCACGAAGATCCCCGGCCTGACCGTGGCCGGGACCAAGGCGCCGCTGAAGGGCGGGGACCGGCTGCTGTTCGTGTTCGGCCAGGACAAGGCCACCGGGGCCGAGGGCGTCGACACGGCGGTGCGGGTGGTGAAGGAGTCCAAACCGGACTTCACCGCCGACAAGACCGCGATCACGCTCGTCACCGCGGGCGCGTCCAGCCCGTTCGTCACGGCGGTCAACGCGCTCAAAGCGGCGATCCGCCGGGCCGAAGGCCGCGACATCGTCAAGAACGACCCCGACGCGAAGGATGTCGACAAGTCGCTGCTGGCGCCGTTGCTGCAGTTCCTCGAACCGCCGGACCCGGCCACCCCGGCGAGGACCCCGGAGGACGTGCTCGACGGCGTTCCGTCCTATTTGGACGACCTGCGGGAGCGGCGCGCGTTCGCCGAACTGCGGGAGGGCTGTGGTGTCCGGAAGTGGTTCCGTGCGGACATCGAGGCCGTCCTGACCGCCGGGGACGCGCTGGTGGCGCTGGCGAACCAGCTCACCCGGCGCACCCCGGACGAACTCACCCGGCTGCGGCGGCTGGCCCGCGACGCCGTCTGCCCGCCGTGTGACTGCGGGGGCAAGGCCGAGGGGACCGCGAACGGCGGATGTTGCTGCGGATGTAAGGAACGCAAGGACTGCGACCGGGCCGCCGCGCTCGTCGCGCTCACCCCGATGCTGCCCGCCCTGCGCAAAGCGCCGTCGCGCCCGCCGCGGCGGTCCCGTGATCTCGAAGTCGCGGTGGCGGACCAGTTCCGCGCCGACGCGGACGTCCACCCGAAACTGCTGATCGCCGCGTCCCCGCGGCTCGGCCCGAATCTGCATCGCGCGTGGGCGAACGAAGTCCTCACCGCGCCGCTCGCGGTATCGGACGTGCAAGTGTTGCGCGTCAAGGCCGTCACGGCCGATACCGACGTCAAGACCGGCAAGCTCACCCTCGACGCGGTGTACGAAGGGATTCTCCCGGGCAGCCGGATCGTCCTGGAGGCCGACAGCGGCGCGCCGTTGGTCGCGATGGTGACGGACAGCAGACAGGGCACGCGCGCGATCCCGGTGCCGGGTGCGCCGAAGGACGCGCCTCCCGTGACGGTCCCGGCCACGGTGCTCACGATCACCGGGATCACCCTCGCCGACAAGACCAAGTACGTCGTATGGGCGAAGGGAGAGTCGCTGACACCGCTCGGCGAGGCCATCACCGATCCGGTCGGCGGGCACGAGATCCCGCTGGAGCGGATGTACGAGGGCCTCACGCCGGGCCGCTGGCTCGTCGTCTCCGGCGAACGCGCCGACGTACCGCACACCAGCGGGGTCAAGGCGAGTGAACTCGCGATGCTCGCCGGGATCCGGCAGTCCGCCGACCCGGCGAAGCGCGGCAGTTCGGCGCGGTCCGTGCTCTTCCTCGCCAACGACCTCGCCTACACCTACAAACGCGACACCGTCACGTTGTCCGCCAACGTCGTCGCCGCCACGCAGGGGGAGAGCCGCACCGAACGGCTCGGCAGCGGGAACTCCGGCCAGGCCGGGCAGACCTTCAAGCTGGCGCAGGTGAGCGAACGCGCTCCGCTGACCTTCTCGCCGTCGGACAATCCGCTCGGGGCCGAGGATTCGCTGACCGTGCGGGTCGGCGGAGTCGCCTGGCACGACGTCGACAGCCTGATCTTCTCGGGACCGACCGCGCACGACTACACGCTGCGGATCGGGACCGACAAGACGGCGTCGGTCTCCTTCGGCGACGGCGTGCACGGCGCCCGGCTGCCGTCGGGCACGGAGAACGTCACTGCCGAATACCGCACCGGGGCGGGCAGCGCGGGCAACGTCGCGGCGGGCAAGATCACCCAGCCCGCCACGCAGCCCGCCGGGGTCAGCGGGGTGACGAACCCGCTGCCAGCCACGGGCGGCGCGGACGGCGACGGCCCTGCCGACGCCCGGATCACCACCCCGCTGCGGATGCTCGCGCTCGACCGGCTCGTCTCGGTACAGGACTACACCGACTTCACCCGGGCGCGGGCGGGAATCGGCAAGGCCGACGCGCGCAAGCTGAACGACGGGCGGCGGGAACTCGTGCACGTGACCATCGCCGGGATCGGCGACGTGCCGATCGACCCGTCCTCGGGGCTGTTCGGCTCGCTGGAGGCGGCGCTCGCGCGGTTCGGCGACCTCGGGGTGCCGGTCGAGGTCGCGGTGCGGGATCAGGTGCTGATCGTGCTGCGTGCCGGGATCAAGGTGCTCCCGGACTATTCCTGGGATCTCGTGCAGCCCGCCGTGCTCGCGGCGGTGCGGGCCGAACTCGGTTTCGCCGCGCGGGAACTGGGCGAGTCCGCGCATCTGTCCGACGTCGTCTCGGTGATCCAGGCGGTGCCCGGGGTGGACTACGTCGACGTCGACCTGTTCCACGGTATCCAGGGCGATGTCAGCCCGCTGGAGCTCGCGACGATCGTGGACGATCTGGACCTCGTCGACACCGCGATCCCGGCTTTGCCCGCGCGGTACGACGAGGTCGCGCTGGACTCCGAAAAGGACGGTCCGTTCCGCAGCCTCACCCACGTCGCACAGCAGCACGGCCTGACCGTTGACGAACTGGTCGCGCTCAACCCCGGGCTGACCGGTACCGATCTGTTCTCGGTGCGCAAACTGACCGTGTTCCGCGGGATCCGCCCCGCACAGCTCGCCGTGCTCCCGGCCGGGGTGCCGGAAGCCCTCACCCTGCGGAGGATCCCGTGACCCGCAAGCCCGACCGGCTCTACGAGCTGCTGCCCCGCTACGACCGGATCCGCGACCTCGAACAGGGCGGCCCGCTCCAGGCACTGCTCGGGGTCGTCACCGAACAGGCCGACATCATCGACGCCGACCTCCGGCAGCTCTACACCGACTGGTTCATCGAGACCTGCCAGGACTGGGTCACGCCCTATCTCGGCGACCTCGTCGGCTACCGGATGCTGCCCGGCGCGGACGAGGCGCTCACCGCGGACAGCGAGGCGGGCCGCCGGCTGCTGGCCGCGATCGCCTCGCGCCGGGACGTCGCGCACACCGTCCGCAACCGGCGTCGCAAGGGCACCCTGGCGTTGCTCGAAGCCCTCGCCGCCGACGTCGCGGGCTGGCCCGCCCGCGCTGTCGAATTCCGCAGGCTGCTCGGTGTCACGCAGTCGGTCCGGCTGCACGGCCGGGATCCGAGGGCCGACCGGCGGCGGCTGCACCGGGGCAGGCTCACCGATCTCCACGACGTCGATGCGCTGGACCGGCTCGACGGGCCGTTCGACTCGCTCGCGCACACCGCCGACGTCCGGCGGATCACCAGCGAGCGTTCGCCGGGGCGTTTCGACATTCCCGAAGTCGGTCTCTACCTTTGGCGGATCCGGCCGTACTCGGTCACGAAAAGCCCGGCCTACTGTGAGGATCGCGCTCGCACGCATTTCACGTTCAGCATCCTCGGCAACGACACACCGCTGATCACGAAGCCGCCCGAAGGCGGGCCGGACGTCTCGCCGACCGAGGTCGCGGGGGAGACCGACGTGCCCGCGTTCATCCGCCGTCGCGCGTTCGCCGAGCGCACCGCGAACTATTACGGCCCCGGCAAGAGCCTGTGTATCTACCGGGACGGCGGTAAGGCGGTGCCGCTGGACGAGATCGTCCCGGCGGACCTGACCGGCTGGCGATACCGGCCGAAGCGCGGGCAGGTCGCTGTCGACCCGGTGCTCGGCCGGATCGCGTTCCCCGCGCGGACGGCACCGGACACCGGAGTGTGGGTTTCCTATCACTACGGCCTTTCCGACGATCTGGGCGGCGGTGAGTATCCGCGTCCGATCGGTCCCGATCCCCGGAAGCCGTATCAGGTGGGGCCCGGCGACCGGATCATGGACGCGGTCAAGCTCTGGCGCGAGGAAAAGGCCACCGACCCGGCCAAACAGGAGGCGGTGATCGAGCTGACCGGGTCCGTCGCGTATTCGGAACAGCTCGAGATCCAGCTCGATCGCGGCGACCGGCTGACCCTGCGGGCCGCGCAGGGCGCCCGGCCGGTGCTGCGGCTGCTCGACTGGTACAGCAATCGCCCCGACGCCCTGCGTGTCCTCGGCCCGGAAGACGAGGAAGAAGACTGCGCGCGGCCGCTGCCGAAGATCGTGTTCGACGGGCTGCTGATCACCGGGCGCAGCGTGCGGGTCCAGGGTGCGGTCGGACAGGTGGTGATCCGGCATTCCACGCTGGTGCCCGGCTGGTCGCTGGACGAACGGTGCTGCCCGGAACACGAGGAGGAGGCGGGCATCGAGCTGTCGGACACCCCGGCGTGCCTTCAGGCCGAGCACAGCATCATCGGCTCGATCCTGGTCAATGTGGACGAGGTGCACGGCGAGCCCAACCAGATCTGGCTCTCCGACAGCGTTCTCGACGCCACGCGCACCGATCTCGCCGCGCTGTCCGCCCCGGAGGACCGGCACGCGCACGCCGTGTTCAACGCCCGGCGCAGCACGGTGTTCGGCAGGGTGTGCACGCACGCCGTCGGCTTGCTGGAGAACTCCATTGTGGACGGTGAGGTGCACGTCGCGCGGCGGCAGTCCGGCTGTGTCCGGTTCTGCTGGCTGCCCGAAGATTCGTGCACACCACCGCAATTCCACTGTGTACACGGGGAACCGCCGCCGTTCACCAGCACCCGGTACGGCACCCCCGGTTATGCCCAGCTCGCGCCGGGCTGCCGGGACGAGATCCGGCGCGGTGCCGAGGACGGCTCCGAACCCGGGGTGTTCCACGACCTTTTCCAGCCCCAGCGCGAAGACAACCTGAAGCTGCGCATCGCCGAATACACGCCAGCCGGCTGCGATGCCGGAATCCTGATCGTCACCTAGGAGAACGCCATGCAAGCCGACCTTTCCCGTGTCACCTTCGACGCGGCCAAGCACTTCTCCGCCGTGCTGTCCCAGCAGGGCCGGGTCCAGCTCGACGCCGACTTCAACGAGCAGGCGGCGATCCTGCTGCACCAGCTGCGCACCACGGTCGCCGACCTGATCGGCGCCGCCGGGGCGCCCGCGAACGCGGCCGGGTTCGCCATCAAGCCCATCCCCGATCCCGACGCCGACAAGGCGATCACCGATCTCGAGATCGGCCCCGGCCGCATGTATGTCGACGGGATCCTCGCCGAGAACGAGAATCCGGTCCGGTACTGGAAACAGCCGGACGGCTACCTCGAAACCGACGCCGACGGCGACCGGCTCCCGCAGAAGACGCCCTACGTCGTGTACCTGCGGGTGTGGGAACGGCTGGTGACCGCGTTGCAGGACCCGGCGATCCGCGAAGTCGCGCTGGGCGATCCCGGCCCGGACACCGCCGCCCGCGCCAGGGTCGTCTGGCAGGTCGCCCGGCGGGATTTCCCGAACTTGACCTTCGAGACCGCGCCCGGGGAGTTGAAGAAGTGGCTGGACGGGCTGAACCCCAGCCGCGGGCTCCTGACCGCGCGGGCGCTGCGCCCGCGTGACGTCGAGGAAAAACCGTGCGATCTGTCGCCGGAAGCCCGGTTCCGTGGCCCGGAGAACCAGCTTTATCGTGTCGAGGTCCACACCGGCGGAACCGCCTGGCGGGATTCGAACACCAAGGGCACCTTTCTTTCCGGGGCGACGTTCAAGTGGTCACGGGAAAACGCGTCCGTGGTCTTCCCGGTCCTCTCGGTGTCCGATCAGGACATCAAGCTCGCCACCCTCGGCCGCGACGGCAAACTGGCCCTCGAAGTGGGAGACTGGGTCGAACTCGTCGACGACGCCACCGCCGCCCGCGTCGCCGACGACGTCCCCCTGACCGGCCCCGTACGCGCCGCACCACCACTGCGCCGCGTGATCGCCATCGACGCTGCGGATCGTCTGGTCACTGTGGACAGTCCTTTCGAGACGGATGACTGTGGCCCCGGCACGCGCACCGACCGGCATCCCTTGCTACGGCGCTGGGACCACACGTCGCCGGCGAACTACGGAACCCGCAAGACCGAAGTCGTCTCCGACGGCGCGCTCCCGATCGTCGAAGGCGACTGGATCGACCTCGAGGACGGCGTCCAGGTCATGTTCACGGCGCCCCCGAAGCCTCCGGGCGCGGCCGACGCCGACGCGGTTTCGCGCGGCACCTACCGCCGGGGCGACTACTGGCAGGTCCCCGCGCGCACGATCACCGGCGACGTGGAATGGCCGGACAACCCCGACGGCAGCCCCGCCGCGCGGCTCCCGCACGGCGTCGACTACCACTACGTTCCGCTGGCTTTCGTCGACACCGCCGGTGCCGCCAAGGACCTGCGGCCGAAGTTCGCGGCGGGCGCCACCCCGGTCTGGCCGCCTGCTACCCCTCTCGCCCCGGAGCCCGCCGCCGCACCACCCGCCACGTCCAGCCGCTCGAAGTCGCGCCCCGCCTCCCGCGAGTGACTCCGACGCGGCCGCGGGCGCGCGGTGCGGGGATGTCGCGAACGACGCGTAAGGGACGCTCAACGTCCCCA
>NZ_JBHYIQ010000021.1:119090-122778 GCF_042739895.1 Amycolatopsis sp. NPDC059021 | reverse complement strand
GAGCGTGTGGGACAGCGTCGCCGAGGACTTCCAACGATGAACCCCGCCGACCTGCTCACCCAGGCCCGCGTCCTCCTGCTCGACTTCGACGGCCCAGTCTGCTCCGTCTTCGCAGGCATCCCCGCCCCCGTCGTCGCCGACCAGCTCCGCGCAATCCTCACCGAAGGCGGACACACCGACCTGCCCGAGAACGTGGCCGTCAGCGCGGACCCGTTCGATGTCCTGCGCCACGCCGCCACCCTTGGCCCCGACGAGGCGCGCTACGTCGAAGCCGCCTTCACCGCCCACGAAGTCGAAGCCATCCCCACCGCCACACCCGCCAACGGCGCACACGACCTCATCGAGGCATGGCACGCCACCAGTCGCCCGCTGGCCATCGTGAGCAACAACAGCGCCGCCGCGATCAGCGTCTATCTCGACCTCTACAACCTCCGGCCCGCCGTCGACACCGTCTCCGCCCGCACAAGCTCCGACGTCGCCCTGCTCAAACCGAGCCCGCACCTGCTCCACCAGGCCATCACCACGCTCGACGTCGCCCCGGCCGATTGCGTGTTCGTCGGCGACTCGGTCACCGACATCGAAGCCGCCCACGCCGCAGGCGTCCCAGCCCTCGGCTACGCCAACAAGCCCGGCAAACACGCCAAGTTCACCACCGCCGAGGCCGACGCCATCACCGAGGCCCTGGCCGGCCTGGTCCCCGTGGCATGAAGGTCCCTGCGGAACTCGCCCGCTCCATCCGGACCCGCTGGCCCGACCGCGCCGACCAGTGGCTCACCGCCATCGAACCCGAGCTAGCCGACCTGTGCCGCCGTCACAACGCCACACCCCGTCGCATCCTGCCCGCCCGATACGCACTCGTCGTCGCAGCTACAACCCCCGAACAACGCCTCATCCTGCGCGCCACCCCTGATCCAGGAGCCAGCGCACAGACCACCGTCGCTAAGGCGCTAGCCGATATCGACGTCGGCCCCGCCATCCACGAGGCGGTGACCACCGAGAGCGGCACATGGACCATCATGGACCAGGTCACCCCCGGCACCCCACTCGCCGACGCCGACCCGACCACAGTCACCCTCGACGAACTCACCGCCCCACTCCGCGCAATCGCTGCGGCACCAGACCTTGCCGACGATCTACCGCACCTCGCCGACTGGCTTCGGCGACGTTTAACTGATGACCATCTCACCGACCTCGCGCCTGGCCTGACTGTCGCGCCTTCTTCGGAGCGTAAGCAGGCCCTCGAATTGCTCGATGGTCTGTCAACCGAAACTGCTTCCGGCCTGTGTCACGCGGACGTTTCGCCGTGGAACGTCCTACGTGACTCCGATGGCAATTGGAGTCTCATAGACCCACGTGGTCTACGTGGTCAAGTCGAATACGACGCTGCTGTTATGTCCTTAAAAATTTCATCCGCAATACCATCGATCTCTAACGTCAATACTCTGATCGCAGACTCCGCTAAATTCTCCCGGGATAGGGTAAGTGACTGGGAAAAGGTAGCGCGGGCTGCACGGGTCTGACGATCGAGTGTGCTTACTCATTGCTCGCTAGGCGTGTTTCGAGGCTCTAGCTGATAGGTGCCAAAGAAAGTACATGTCTGACAGTTTGATCTCTTGGCGGCTTTTGATGTGATCATATGCGTTCGTCAGGATTCCTCCTGCGCCGACGACGATCCCAGGGACGACTAGCGGTGAAAAGGCTAGAAGGCCAATTGTTGTAACTGCTGACCCAATCGCAATTGCCACCGCGGAACGCTTCGCCAAGGATTCTGTTGCACTGGTTATCTTCCGGTCTATGTTGATGAGTGCGGGCTGTATGAGATCATCGAATATTTCATCGGCAATCTTTGTGGCGTTGGTCCCTGTTGCGGCAGAAGCTTTCTCCTTGATAGCTTTTCGAATCGCTAATTGGAAAGCGGCAAAATCTGCTGCGTGATGAGATCGTAGTGCGATGATCTCTCTGGCTGAAATTCCCTCCGGTAAGGGGAGGGTAACGTTCAGGGCAACGTCGGCCGGGGATATTTCGGAACTTCTCTGTTTTGTGTACCTCCGGTACTGGCTATCGAACGATTGCGCTTGGCCTAAGGCTGCATCATTTAGCTTAGCTAAGGCGGTATTCTCTATCAGTGCTTTCGCTCGGTTCTGGGCGGCTCTCTGGCTCCATTTCTCTACTGCCGTGTACTCGCTGAATTCGCGTAACTCTTCGTTGGATGGATCAGGACGGTAGGTGAAAATTTGGGCTGTCTCTAGTTGATGGTGTGTGATCACCGCAATGATCTTCTCCGGCGTGCGACTAACTACTTCCACTTTAGCGCCTGGCCGGAGATATTCGGCTAATTCATCGCGCATTCTTGTTAGTCCGCCGTGCAATCCGATTTGTTTAGCCAGTTCGTCCATGTGATCTGCGCAGTATGCAGGTTTCTTGCTGAATAGAATCGTTGACTCTGCGCCGATATTCCGGACATGGAAAGCGACTTCAATATGATTGAGAGTAAAATTCGTCAACTTTTCGTCGGATTGTTGACGATCATGTAGCCTGGCGAGCAATCTCCAGGGATCAAGTCCAGTGGCCACTACCTTGTCAAAGTAGTGCCAGGTTCGGCCAATGAGGACGTCAACCCCCTTGAGTAGGCATGGGGAGTTGGAGCATGAAAACTGGCCTGACAGATCAAAGCCAGGGCCTGCTACTACTTGCTCTGCAGCTTCAGGAAAGGCGGAGACTTGTTTGTGGGCTTCCATCTTAGCGCGCTCGATTAGGCGCTTAACTCCGTTGGGTTCGGTTAGGAGTTTTCTTGCGTCTTTGACATTTTTGACTCCTTCACTATCGAGCCAGTCCAGAAGCCAGTACTGCGCCATGGCGACCCACCCTCCTTGCGCGCCTTCCGCGGTTGCTGCCGAATTTGGCTCTATGGGATCAAGGGCGCGCCGCCGTGCGGCGCGCCGGTTGCGTAGGTAGCCGCTCGCCTGGGCGACCGCGCCGGAGCCCGACACGGCGGGCTGCCGCTCCGCTCCGCCCACCGGTCGGGCGGCACGGCCGCCAGCGGCTCACCTCGCGTAGCGCCGCCCGGCGGCGGCCCGTGTGCACCCTCGGCCAACCTCGGACCCTCCTCACTGAGTGTCGTGACGTATCGGTCGGCCATGGCGCAGCGCGCGTTACGCAGAACGGGCTCCTGCCACCCCGAAGCCGGATCGTGACAACGGCCGGTAGCGCCGCGTCAAGGCGGGAAAGCGTGCCTTGACCCAGCGCCACCGGCCGCGTGCTGGCTTCGTATCGGGGTGACGGGGGAGGTGTGGGCGGTAGGGTGAGGACCGCGCGAAGGCGCCGGAAACCGGGTGGAGAGAGCAAGATCATCTCCCCGGTTTTCCCCCGGAAAACGATCGCAGATGACCATGAACGACCGCCGACGACGACCGTTTGCGTTCGCTATGTGCGCAGGTGAGAAAGGCTGTCAGCAGGTCATGGCAGACGTCCGGCGACGTGGCCTTCTACTCCGTAGGTTCTGGGTTCGAGCCCCAGGCGGCCCACTCGATCTTGGGTGCCCCCTGTTCGGCGGGCACGCCTTTCCGTCGGCGATCATCGTCCTTGCTTGTGGGGCCAAGCCCCACACCCCAGGCGGGGGGGGGGCCCCCGGCCCCCCGCCGGCTCGCGGGGGGGGGTGGCGGCGGCCGGGGCGGGTGCGGTCGCGGGA
>NZ_JBHYIQ010000021.1:63351-119080 GCF_042739895.1 Amycolatopsis sp. NPDC059021 | reverse complement strand
TGTTGGGGGGGCACGGCTTTTCGGTGGGTTATCTTGGTGTTGGTGTGTGGCCCCCACCCCAACCCCCCAGCGGGGGGAAGGCCCCCGGACCCCCATCCTTGTGGCTGGGTGGGTTCCCTCGGTCCGGTTCGTGTGCTGACGCGTTAGGTCCGCTCAACCGCTCCAGTGGGGACACGCCGGGGGTGCATCCAGTTGGAGTGCAGCTGCCGAGGGCTGGGCCGGTGAATGAGGCCATCCCGGAGTTCGAAGACCAGACAGTAGTCGTTGGCGTAGTGGTTGCCGTCGGCCAGAATCGACGTCATGGTTCCTCCACGATCACCGCTCGCTGGCGACGTGGAGGCCGTGAAACGTGACTGCGACGTCGCACACGAACAACCGGGTGAAGTCCTCGGCAAGGAAGTGCGCGATCGCTTTGCGCTATCAGCAGTGACCCATCGATCCGGCGCCGGGGTGTGACTTCTTCCCGGGAAATGCCATGCGTTCGGCACGAAATTCAAGGTTGTTGTGCATGGTAAAAGATGTGAGAAATTGAAGATCGCTTCGTTTGGGTGTGGGGGCGTAACGGAAGGTGTATTGTCCGCTCTTCTGGTTTGCTCGGTTGCCCGCAAGGGCAGGATCGAGCGTCACATCGATGTCGAACAGCAGGTAGGTTGTTCGAAGCGCCGAGAAACTTCGCGTTCGGGATAACCAGTGTGCGTCCGGTGATTGCGGGATCTTTCGCAATCGCGCGGTGGGGTGAACGCGGTCGAAAACGGAAGTGCCCAGGTAGAACTATCGCGAGAGGGGACGGGGTATGCCCGTGACTTCGGATCTCGATCGGACAATCGAGAAGTACGCCACTGGGCGCTTCACCGACGCGACGCCGTTGCTGGAGGCGGGAATCGAGTCGCTGGCATTGCTCCGGCTGGCGGTCGAGGTGGTTTCCGACGAGGACGCGGAGATCGATCTCGCCGACCTCGTCGACGTACGCACGATCGGGGACCTCAAGGCCTGGCTGACGCGGTTGGCGGCCACCGAATGCTGACCGAGACGGGGCCACGCTTTCCGCTCACCGGCTCCCAGCAGGGGCTCCTCGTCGTGCACAACCGCGCCGCCGGGCAGCCGGTCTACAACATGCTGGTCCGGTTCGACCTCGATCCACATCATGACGCCGCCCAGGTGGAGGCCGCGCTCGCCGCGATGGTCGCCATGCAGCCCGCGCTCCGCCAGACCTTCGGCGTGCTGCCCGAGATGCATGCCCGGCTCACCCCGGCGGCCCCCACGGTCCCGTGCGAACGGGTGATCGTGGCGCCTGCCGACTTCGAGGCGGCGGTCGCGGCCACCGCCCACAAGATCGGCAGGCCCGAGTTCGATCTCGAGAACGGCCCGGCGTACCGGTTCGCCACGGTGCGCGCGACCGACGACAGCGCCTCGGTGGTCCTGCTGGCCGACCATCACATCATCCTCGACGGGCTCTCGGTCGGTCCGATGGTCGGCGACCTGGAGCGCATGCTCACCGATCCGCTCACCCCGGCGGAGATCGACGCGAAGGTCAGTTTGCGCGAACGCGCCTACCTCAAGGAAGTGACGGCACAGCAACGGGCTTCGACGTCCGCGGCAGCGCTCGAGCGGTCCGCGGCATGGGCGGAGCGGCTGCGTACGGTGCCGCCGCTGGAGCTGGCTCCCCGGCCGGGCCGGCCCACCCAGACCTCCTTCACCGGCGGGCGGGTGCGGTGGCGGCTCGACGACGCGGAGGCGGCCGCGCTCCACCGCCTCTGCCAGCGGCTCGACGTCTCCCCGTTCGTGCTGTTCACCGGAATTTACGGCGCGGTGCTGGCGCGGCACGGCAATGTGCCGGAGGTGCTCGTCGGCTGCCCGTTCCTGGCCAGGCGCACCATCGGCGCCTTCGACCTGTGCGGATTCTTCGTCAACACTCTGCCGGTGGCCGTCTCGGTCGACTGGGACCGCTCGGTCGCCGAGCATCTGTCCACAGTGGTCAGTGGGGCGATCGACTTCTGCCGGGCCAACACCGATATCAGTTTCACCCAGCTCGTCGCGGACGTGCGGCCGGACAGGACGACGAACCGCAACCCGCTGTTCTCGGCGATGTTGGCGATGCAGGACACGTTCGCGGCGGGGTCCGACGGCCCCGTGCGCCGGGTCAGCGAACCGGGCAACGACACCGCCAAGTTCGACCTGTGGCTCGGCGCGACGCCGGTGGACGGCAGCTGGCTGCTGGAACTGGAGTACGACAAGGAACTGATCGCCCCGGCCGTGGCCGATGGCCTGCTCACCTCCCTGCGCACCGCGTTGCGGCGGGCGTGGGACGACAGTTCCCGGACGCTGGCCGACCTGTTCACCGACGCGTCGGCGGCGGCCAGTACCCGGTCCGACGGCTGGAGCTCCCGGCCGCGGTATCCGACGCTGGTCGAGGGCGTCGAAGCGACGGCGCGGCAGAGCCCGGACGCGATCGCCATCGAGGAACCCGGACGACAGCTGACCTACGCGGAGCTCGTCGCCGCGGTCGCGCGGGCTTCCGGCGGACTCGCCGAACAGGGCGTCGGCCGGGGTGACCTGGTCGGGCTGGCCGCCGACAACCTCGGTGACGCCGTGACCGCGATACTCGCGATCCTCCGCCGTGGCGCGGGTTTCCTGCCCCTCGACGAAAATCTCCCGGGCGAACGCCTGGCCTATATGGTGGACAAGGCGGAATGCCGTCTGGTAGCCGGGAACGAAATCGTCCGGGACGTGCCCGCGGTGGCCGTCAAGGAACTGGTGGAGGCCGAGCCCGGCGAGGCCGCGAGCGATCCGGACGCGCCGGTCTACGTCATGTTCACCTCGGGCTCGACCGGAGCGCCCAAGGGTGTCCAGATGGGACAGCGGTGGCTGACCCAGCTGGCTGCCTGGCAGGCCGACGCGCTGCGCATGGACCGCGACACCCGCTTCCTCCAGTACGCGCCGCTCGGTTTCGACGTGTGCTTCCAGGAAATCCTGCCGACCTTGCTCAGCGGCGGCACGGTGGTGTCGCGGGGCGCGGCCGATCGACGCGACTTCGCCGCGGTGCTGCGGCGGATCGCCGAAGTCGAAGCTACGCACGTGTACCTGCCGGTGGCGGCGTTGCGTCCGCTGGTGATGCACGCGCTGGACCACGGAACGCGGCTGCCGGCGTTGCGCAAGCTCTGCGTCTCGGGTGAGCAGCTGCTCGTGGACGAACAGCTGCGCGAGTTCTTCGTCCAACACCCGCACTGCGAGCTGGTGAACCACTACGGCCCCACCGAAACCCAGGCCGTCACCACGCGCCGGCTGTCCGCGGAGGACGCGGTGTGGCCGGTCCACGTGCCGATCGGGACGCCGCTGCCCGGCGTGGCCGCGTATGTGGTCGACGCGACCGGCCACCTCGCGCCCGCCGGTGTTTCCGGCGAGCTGTATCTCGGCGGGAACTGCCTCTCCGACGGCTACCGCAATGATCCGGCGCTGACCGGGGAACGGTTCGTGCCGGACAGGTTCGCCGGATCCGGCCTGATGTACCGCACCGGGGACCTGGTGGTCCGCGATCACCGCGGCGAGCTGATCTACCTCGGCAGGCTGGACACCCAGGTGAAGATCCGGGGCAACCGGGTCGAGCTGTCCGAGATCGAGGCGGTGGCGACCCGGGTGCTCGGGGTACGCCAGGCCGTCGCGGTGGTGCACGGCGAAGGCGCCGCCAAGGAGCTCGCGCTGCTGCTGGTCCCGCATCCCGGCGCGACGCCCGACCCGGAGCGGGTGCGCACCCATCTCGCGGCGACACTGCCCGAGTACATGCGTCCATTGTGGATATTCACGGTGCCGGGGATCCCGGCGACGGCCACCGGGAAGACCGATCGCGCGGCACTCGGCCGGATGGTCGACGAGCTGCTCGCCGCCCAGCGGCAGGACGACACCCCGGTGGCCGTCGAGTACGAGAGCGACCTCGAACGTGAGCTCGCCGCGCTGTGGTCCCGCGTGCTCAAGGTCGACGGCATCGTCCGCGACCGGCCGGTGCTGGAATACGGCGCGCACTCGCTGAACATCTTCACCACCTTCACGGAAATCCAGCAGACCTACGGAGTCACGCTGGCGATGGGTGAGTTCTTCGCGTCGCCCACGATCGCCACGCTGGCCGCGCTGATCCACTCGGCACAGGAGGACCCATGC
This sequence comes from Amycolatopsis sp. NPDC059021, assembly GCF_042739895.1. NCBI lineage: Bacteria > Bacillati > Actinomycetota > Actinomycetes > Pseudonocardiales > Pseudonocardiaceae > Amycolatopsis > Amycolatopsis sp. NPDC059021. The sequence continues at coordinate 114,928 of NZ_JBHYIQ010000021.1, read as the reverse complement.
TGAAAGTGACGGAGAACGACCGGCTGATCCCGTTGGTGCGCAAGGGATCCCGGCCCTCCTACGTGCTGCTCCCCGGTGCGGGCGGCGGTCTCGCCTACTACCTGCGGATGGCGGGATTCCTCGGGAAGACCGGCAATGTGTACGGCATCCGGGCGGCGGGACTGGTGGCAGGCGAAGAACCCGAGAACCGCCTGTCCGACATGGCGGATTCGGCATTGCGGACGCTGGATGACGCGGGGATCGAGCCGTCGCTGATCGTCGGCTGGTCGATGGGTGGCGTGATCGGCTGGGAGGTGTGCCAGCGGCTGGCCGAGCGTGGCGTGCAGCCCGCGCTGGTGCTGCTGGACACGTCACCGTTCCCCTTCGTGGGAGACGCCGAGTTCACCGACTGGCTGCTCGGCAAGATCGGTGGTCAGCTCGGCCCCAGCCCCGACGAGGAGAGCGCGGCGCGGCTGAAGGGCGTGCTGCTGGGGCAGCTGAGCGCGCTCGCCGAGAACAACGTCGACCGTCCGTACGCGGGCCGGGTGTTGCTGGTGACCTGCGCCGAGCCGGCGGACGCGCGGGAGCAGAACCTGGCCGCCTGGCGGAAGCTGGCGCCGGACCTGCGTGAACACACCGTCGACGTCGATCACTACTCCGTGGCCAAGCCGGAGAACTTCCTGGCTCTGAGCGACCCGCTGGCGTCCTTCCTCGCCCACTGAACCCCAGGAGTCTGCCGTTATGACAACCCGTTCACTCTTCGACTGGTTCCACGCCTCGGCGAAGGCGTACCCGGACAACGTCGCGCTGGAGGTCGGCGCCGAGACCTACACCTACCGCGAGCTGCTGGGCGCGGTGGAGCAGGTTTCGGGGGCGATGCGGGCCGCGCACGACGGCCCGCTCAAGCGGATCGGGTTGCTGACCGCGCGCAGCACCCCCGGCTACATCGCCTACCTGGCGGCGCTGCGGCTCGGCGCGACCGTGGTGCCGATGAACCCGGCCAACCCGGCCGCCCGCAACCTGGGCATCACCGCCGAGGCCGGACTGGACCTCACCATGGTCGACGACAGTGCCGGTGACGGCGCGGCGGAGTACCGGGCGAACGCCGGCGTCGACATCCTCGACCTGACCGGGGACAGCTGGAAGCGTTATCTGGAAACGGATCCCGCGCTGGTGGTCCCGGCGGTCGTGGAGCCCGATCCGGACGATCCCGCGTACCTGATCTGCACCAGCGGCACCACCGGCCGCCCCAAGGGCGTGCCGATCACGAACGCCAACGTCTCCGGGTTCCTGTCCGAAGTGGCGAAGCGCTACCGGTTCGGGCCGGCTTCCCGTGGCGCGCAGACGTTCGAGCTGAGCTTCGACGGGCACGCGCTGGCCATGTTCGGGACGTGGGGCGGCGGTGGCGCGGTGGTCGTCGCGCAGCGCGCGGACGTGCTCGCGCCGGTGAAGTTCATCAACACCCGGCGCCTGACGCACTGGATGTCCGTGCCGTCGCTGATCTGGTTCGCCAAGCGGCTGCGTGCGCTGGGCCCCGGCAGCATGCCGACGCTGGAGCTGAGTTCGTTCGGTGGCGAGGCGCTCACCGTGGAACACGTCGAGGCGTGGACCGCGGCCGCGACGAACACCGCGGTGATCAACTGCTACGGGCCGAGCGAGTGCGCCTGCATCGTCACCGCCTACGAGGTGCCTGCCGACCCGGCGGAGCGGATCGAGACCTCGAACGGCTCGCTGCCGATCGGGGATGTGTTCCCCCGCCTGGAATACGTGCTGCTCGATGAGGATCTCCGCCCGTCGGAGGACGGAGAGCTCTGCGTGCGCGGCGATCAGCGCTTCCCCGGTTATCTCGACCCCGCCGACAACATCGGCCGCTTTGTGTCCATTGTGGATGGTGAGGTGACGGTCTACGACGGGAGCACGCCGCTCACCGCCGCGCACTGGTACCGCACCGGGGACCGGATCCGCCGGGAGAACGGCGAACTCGTGCACCAGGGCCGGGTCGACCACCAGGTCAAGGTGCTCGGCAACCGGGTGGAGCTCGGCGAGATCGAAAGTGCCCTGCGCAGGCACAGCGCGATCTCCGAGGCCGTGGTCGTCACGATTCCCGCCGCGGACGGGGAAGTCGACCTGCACGCCTTCTACCTCGGGACCCCGCTCGCCGAGGAGGAGCTGACCGGGCTGGTCGCCGATCTGCCGCGGTACATGCGGCCGCGGGGCTTCCACCACCGTGAGGAGTTCCCGATCACCGACAACGGCAAAGTCGACCGACGTCGTCTCGTCGACGGATTCCCCGGCCGCTGAGCCGGATCCGGATACCTGCGAGGAAGGGGCCAATCCGTGCACACCGACGTGGAACGGGCGACCGTCACCGCCGCGGCCACGCCGACCCAGGAGGCGATGTGGTGGCTGCACCAGCGGGCGAAGAACAAGTCGGTCTACCACATCACCTGGCGGCTGGCCGCCGAGCGCGCGATCGATCCGGCCACGCTCGCGACCGCGTGGCAGTGCGTGGTCGACCGGCACGACGTGGTGCGGACCTCGGTGTCGAGGCCGGGCGAGGACGTGCTGCTGCGAGTCCAGCCTGAGCTGCACGCGCCAGTGCGCCGGGTCGAAGTGGACGATCCCGGCGACGTGGACACGGACGTGCTCCTGCGGCTGATCGCGGAGGAGGCGCAGCAACAGCCGATGGCGCTCGAGCACGCGCCACTGGCCAGGCTCGCCGCCGTCCGGGTCGGGGACCGGCACGAACTGGTGCTCACGGTCCATCACCTGATCCTCGACGGGTGGGGACTGCAGCTGGTGATGGAGGATCTGTCGACCGCCTACGCCGCCGCGGTCGCCGGCCGGGAGCCGGAGTTCGCCACCGAACCTGAGCCGTTCCACCACTACGCGACGGGCCAGCGGGAGACGGCCACGAGCACGCGGTGGGCGGACGACGTCGAGTACTGGCGGGGCCGGCTGGCAGGCGCGGCCGCCACCACTGTCGCTGCCACCACCGACGCGGAGTTCGTGCCCGGCGCACCCGGCGTGGTGTTCCGCCACACCTTCAGCGAAGCGGCCGCGGCCGGAATCGCGGCTCTCACCACGAGCACCTTCGCCACGCCGTTCGCCGTTTTCCAGGCCGCCATGCACATCGTGCTCGCCCGAGGGGGCGCCGGGCCGGACGTCACGATCGGGACCGAGATGGCCAACCGGATGACTCCGCGCGAGCAGGGTCTCGTCGGTTATCTCGCCAATCTGTGCCTGTCCCGGGCGCACGTGGCCGCGACCGACCGCGTGCTCGACGTCGTCACCGCCGCCCGTGACGACGCTTGGGCGATGCTCACGCACCAGTCCGCGCCGTATCCGTTCGTGTTCGGCGCGCTGCCCGAGGAAACCCGGCGCACGCTGACCGACGACTGCCCGGTGGGGCTGAGCCATCTCGGGCCGATCGGCACCGGGCTCGCGCTCGGCGACGTCGGGCTGACCCTGCTGCCCAGCCCGAACCGGGCGGCGAGGGCGGATTTTTCGATCTCCACCTGGGAAGTCGACGGCACGTACCACGCGGAGGTCGAGTACCACACGGGCCGCTACGACCAGGTGACCGCGCAGGCGCTGCTCACCGATCTGGACGCCGTGCTGGCGGCCGACCCGGAACAGCTGGTGGGCAGCATCCAGGTGCGCACCCGCTCCACCCCGGCACGGGCCGGCCACGTGCACGAGACCGCCGCCGCGGCTCACCCCGAGTCGGCCGCCTGGCGGCACGTGGACGCGGTGTGGTCGGACCTGCTCGGCGCGCCGCCCGAGGGCCCGGACGTGGACTTCTTCGCTGCGGGCGGCAATTCCCTGCTCCTGCTGAGGCTCAGCGCCGCGCTGGAGGAGGCCACCGGGGTGGTCGTCGACGCGGTGGAATGGCTCGCGGAGCCGACGCCGCGCGCGTTGGTGTCCCTCTTGGCGGGGAACGAGGACGAGCCGGGCGACGGCACCACCACGACCACGGTCGTGCTGCGCGAGGGCACCGGCCCGCACCTGCACCTGGTTCCCGGGGCGGGCGGTAGTCCGAGCGACTTCCGGGCGATCGTCGAGGCGCTCCCCGCGCACTGGCGGGTGACGGCTTCGCGGGAACAGGAACCCGCGACGAGCGTGCGCGACATGGCGCGACGCTTCGCGGCTGACCTGGCGGCGGAAGGGATCGAGCCGGACCTGCTCGGCGGCTGGTCGATGGGCGGGCTGGTGGCCTACGAGATGGCCTGCGAGCTGCCGCTGGGAGCCGCGAAACCGTTGGTGCTGCTGGATTCTCCGCCGCCGGTGGGGTATTCGCCCACCCCGGAGGGCGAGCTGTTCGACACCTTCGCCGCGGCGTTCACCACGGGGCTGCCGGTGCTGGCCGGCGAGCCGGAGTTCCGCGTCCGGGTGCTCGCCGCCTGGCTGGCGGCGAGCGGACAGCCGATCCCCGCCGAGACGCTGGAGGAGCGGTGGCGCGCCTACACCAGGCACGCCGGGATGGGCGAGGCCTACGTCCGCGCGGCGGAACTGCCGGTCGCCGCGTTGATCGTCGGCGCGGACCTGCGTCCGAGCGAGTGCGAGGAATGGGCGGGCCGGTTCCGCGGCCCGAGCGTGCTGATGGTCGACACCGACCACCACGGCGTGCTGCGGGACGAGGCCGCGCGGGAAGTGGCCGCCGCGATCGCCGGATTCGGCCTGCGGGACGCGGCGTGAACACCGGCAACCGCGTCGTGCTGAAGATCGGCACCAGTTCCCTGATCACCGACGGCCGCGTGGATCCCCAGCGCGTCGACCGGCTGTGCACGGCGATCCATCGCGGCATCGCGGCCGGTCTGGCACCGGTGCTGGTGGCCTCCGGCGCGATCGCCGTGGGCCGCACCGCGTATCCCGGGGTGGCCTCCGCCGAGGACGCCGCCCAGCAGGTGGCCGCCGCGCTGGGGCAGGGCGTGCTCTATCCGGCGCTGCGCGAGCACTTCGCGGCCGGCGGCCTCACGACGGGGCAGGTGCTGCTCACCCCGCACGACCTGATCGAGCCGAGCCGGGGTGCCCGCGTGCGGGCGCTGCTCGACGAGATGCACCGGCACGGTTTCCTGCCGATCGTCAACGAGAACGACGCGCTCGGCGTCCGCAACAACGACGTGCTCGCCGCACTGCTCGCGGGATTCCTCCGCGCCGAGCTTCTCTTGTTGCTGACCAATGTGCCCGGTCTCTACGACGGCAACCCGATGCTGGGCGCGAACGCGCGCCGGATCGGTCACGTGCCGTCGCTGACTCCGGAGCTCGAAGCCCTGGCGGGGGACTCGCTGGGTGACGGGGGCACCGGCGGTATGCGGATGAAACTGGCCGCGTGCTGGATCGCCACCTATTCGGGGGTACGCACCGTCATCGCCGACACCGCCGATCCCGCCGTCCTCACCGACGCCTACCGCGGTGTCGCGGTGGGAACCGACTTCGCACCGCGCCCGATCCGTGGCAATCCGCCGTCGGCCGGCCGGTTGTGGCGTGCTTTCCGGACTCCGCCGAGGGGCGCGATCACCTGCGGCCCGGCCGGGCAGCGGGCCATCGAACACCGGCAACCGCTGCGGCGGGTGCAGATCACCACCGCGCGCGGCAGGTTCCGCGCGGGTGACGTGGTGGACCTGACCGGTCCGGACCAGCGCCTGCTCGCCCGTGGCGGCATCCGGTTCGCCGCGGACACCGTCGAGTTCGGCTGCGCGCCGGGCACCGCCCTGCTCGCCGGTTCCGACTACGTACGCATCGGAGAGGACTGACATGACCGTGCTGGATCAGTGCCGGGACGCGGTCGCGGCCTCGGCCGTGATCACGCAGCTGACCACGGAGAAGAAGAACGCACTGCTGCGAGACATGGTCACGGCCATCGAAACGCGGCTGGACACGATCATCGAGGCCAACGCCGAGGATGTCGCGGAGGCAAGGGCGGCGGGCACCTCGGCGACGCTGGTGGACCGGCTGACCCTGACCGAGCGGCGGGCGGCCGGGCTGACCGCCGCCATCCGGACGATCATCGACCTGCCCGATCCGTCGGGGCGGGTGGTGGAGGGCTGGACCCGGCCGAACGGTCTGCGCATCGAACGGGTGCTGGAACCGCTGGGCGTCGTCGCGGTGATCTACGAGGCTCGCCCGAACGTCACCGCCGAGGTGGCCGCGCTGTGCCTGAAGTCGGGGAACTGCGCCGTGCTGCGCGGATCGTCGACGGCGATGCGCACCAACCGCGCCATCATGGCGGCACTGGACGCCGCGATCGCGGCGCATCCCGAAGTGCCCGCCGCGGCCGTGCAGCTGATCGACGACCCATCGCGGGAAGCCGCGCTGGAACTGATGCGCGCCAAGGGTTACGTCGACCTGCTGGTGCCGAGGGGCGGCCCGGACCTCATCGCCTCGGTGGAACGGAACGCGACCGTGCCGACGGTGATCGACGGCGCGGGCAACTGCCACCTCTACATCGACGCCTCCGCGCGGCGGGAGATGGCCACCGAGGTGACGGTCAACGCGAAGACGTCCCGGCCGAGCGTGTGCAACGCGATCGAAACCCTGCTGGTGCACGAGGATCTGGTGGCGGACTGGCTGCCCCAGGCACTCGACGAGCTGGCCGCGGCCGGGGTCGAGATCCGTGGCTGCGCCAAGGTGTGCGAGGCGTGGCCGAAGGCGGTGGCTGCCACCGTCGAGGACTGGGCGACGGAATACCTGGACCTCGTTCTCGCGGTCCGCGTGGTGTCCGATGTGGACGGAGCGATCGCGCGCATCCGGGAGTACGGCACCGGCAACGCGGAAGGCATTGTCGCCCAGGACATCGCGGTGGCGAACCGGTTCGCCCGCGAGGTCGATTCCGGCAGCGTGTTCGTCAACGCCTCGCCCCGCTATTCCGATGGCGGCGAGTTCGGCTACGGCGTCGAGATCGGCGTCTCCACACAGAAACTGCACTCGCGGGGCCCGATGGGCCTGACCGCGCTGATGACCGCGAAGAACGTCGTCTGGGGAACCGGACAGACCAGGAAGGTGGCCTGATGGACGGCAGGAGCCCGCTGCGGCCCAGTGCGCTGCTGGAGACGGTCGACCAGGCGATCTCCATCAAGTACAACAACCTGGTCTACGACCTCGAAGCGACCGGGCACGACATCGTCACGCTGTCGCTCGGCGAGTCGTTCTTCGACGTGCCCGCCCCGGATTTCGGCGGATTCGAGCCGGACGAACTGCACCACTACTCGCATTCCCGCGGCCTGCCGGAACTGCGCAGGAGGCTGGCCAAGTACTACGGCGACGAGTTCGGCCTGCCCGTCGACCCCGACCACGAAATCCTGATCACCGCGGGCTCCAAGGTGGCGATCTACCTGGCGTTGCTGGCGACCGTGGAGCCCGGCGACGAGGTCGTGGTGCTCGAACCGTCCTGGCTGAGCTACGCCACGCAGGTCTGGCTCTGCGGCGGCGTGCCGGTCTCGGTGCCGCACGACGTCGGTGTGTTCGAGCTGGACAGGTACGTGACCGGCCGGACCCGGGCGATCATCGTCAACAACCCGAACAATCCGAGCGGCCGGGTCTACACGCAGGCCGAACTGGACTTCCTGCACGAACTGGCCGAGCGGCACGGTCTGCTGCTGGTGGCGGACGAGGCGTACAACGAATTCGTCGCGCCCGGCACCCGCTTCGTCGCCTGCGGTGCCGCCGATTCCGGCAAGCGGCACACGCTGACGATCAACTCGATGTCCAAGAACTACGGCATTTCCGGCTGGCGGGTCGGTTACGTCATCGCCCACCGCACGCTGATCGAGCAGATCCTGAAGGTCAATCAGCACCTGATCACCTGCGCGCCGACGCCGTTGACGCGCTATCTCGCCGAGAACTTCGACACGCTCATCGAGCGCACGCGGCCGCAAATCCAGCGTGTGGTCGAGACACGGAACGAGGTGGCGGGCTGGCTGGCCGAGCGGGGAATCGAGGTGCTGCCCGGCTCGGCGACCTTCTACTTGTTCGCGTCGCTGGGAGATTCGACGCTGGGGTCGGACGCATTCGCCGAGCGCCTGCTGCGGGAGTCCGGGGTCAGCGTGGTTCCCGGGATCGCGTACGGGGAGTCCTGCGATCACTACGTCCGCATCTCGGTCGGCGCCGAAACACCCGAGCGGATCCGGCGCGGCATCGACGCGATCGCCCGGCTCATCGCGAACACCGGCGGGTAGGACGGTGCGGGTCGACCTCGTCGCGGACCTCGGGGAAGGCTTCGGCGCCTACCGGATGGGCGACGACGCGGCATTGCTCGACGTCGTCTCCTCCGCGAACGTCGCCTGTGGTTTCCACGCCGGTGACCCCCGCCTGATGGAGGAGACGGTGGCCGCGTGCGCCCGCCGCGGGATCGGTGTCGGCGCGCATCCCGGGTTCCCGGACCTGGCGGGGTTCGGCAGGCGCGCCATGAGCCTGACCCCGCACGAGGTGCGGACCGACGTGCTCTACCAGCTCGGCGCGCTGGGCGCGTTCGCCAGGGCGTGCCGCACCCGGCTGCGGCACGTGACCCCGCACGGCAGCCTCGGCAATCTGGCGATGACCGAGCGGCCGTACGCGGAAGCCGTCGTCGACGCGGTGGCCGCCTACGACCGCTCGCTGGCCGTGGTCACCCAGGACGGTGTGCTCGCCGAAGCCGCGAGCCGGGCGGGGCTGCCTGTCGCCGTCCTCATGCTGGCCGACCGTGCCTACCGCGACGACGGCACGCTGGTGCCCCGCCGGGAACCGGGCGCCGTCATCACCGATCGCGCCGAGGTGACCGCCAGGGTGGTGCGGGCGGTCACCGGCGGCGTGGTGCGCACCGTCACCGGCCGGGACCTCCCGATCGCCTGCGACACCGTGCTGGTGCACGGCGACACCCCGGGCGCGGTCGACCTCGCGCGCGGTGTCCGTGCCGCACTGGACCAGGCCGGAGTGTGTGTCGCCCCGCTCACGGACGTACTGGCGAACCGGGGTGCGCGATGAAGCTCGACATCGTGCCGTGCGGTGACTCGGCGCTGCTGGTCCGGCCTGGCGAAGGATCGGCGTGGCACATCGTGCAGAGCCTCGCCGACGCCCTCGAGTCTTCCAGTGTGATCGGGCTGGTCGATCTGGTCGCGACTTACGACAGCCTGCTCGTCGCGTTCGACTGCGTCCGTACCGGACACCACGAGTTGGCCAGCCGGGTCCGCCGTCTCGCGGGCACCCTGGAAAACCCAAGCGCGCCAACGGTTTTCCGACGGTTCGAGATCCCGGTCGTCTACGGCGGCGAGCACGGTCCCGATCTCGCGGACGTCGCCGGGGAACTCGGGCTGAGCGAGGACGAGGTGGTGCGGCTGCACGCCGGTGCCGAGTGGGTGGTGCGGTTCCTCGGCGCCCCGGCGGGCGCGCCGATGCTCGACGGCTCACCGTTTCCCGCTCGGGTGAGCCGCCGCTCGCGTCCACGCACGACGGTGCCCGCGGGTTCGGTGGCCGTCTCCGGCACGCAAGCGGTGGTCTACCCGGTGGTTTCGCCGGGCGGCTGGCGGCTGATCGGCCGGACACCGCTGCGGCTCGTGGATCCCGCCCGGGAGCCGATGGCGCCGTACCGGCCGGGTGATCGGTTCCGTTTCGTGCCGATTCCCGCCTCAGGCGGGCGCTCATGATCCGGGTACGGCGAGCGGGGCTCGCCGCCGTCACCGATCTGGGCAGGCCCGGCTTCGCCCGGCAGGGCATCCCGGCGGGCGGCGCCGCCGACCAGTACTCGGCCGCGGTGGCCAACATCCTGGCAGGCAACGCGGAAGACGCGCCGCTGATCGAGGTAACGGCGTCGGACTTCGCGTTCACCACGGACCAAGCGGCGTTCGTGGCGGTGACCGGAGCGCCGGTGACCGTCACCGTCGGCGGGTCCGTCCGCCGGACCTGGGACCCCCTGTGCATCGCCGCGCACGAACCCGTGGCCCTCACTCGGCTCACCGGTGGCCTGCGAGCCTATGTCGCGGTCAACGGCGACTGGCACGTCGACCGGACGCTCGGCAGCTGCGCCGCCGCCCCGGAACTCGGGATACGCACCTGGCTGCGCGCGGGCGCGACGATCGACGTGCGCGGCGGCTACCGTCCCGACGGCCATCCCGTCTTCGTGTTCGGCGCTCGCAGACCCCGGTTCGCCGACCCGCTCACCCTCGACATCACCGCGGGCCCGGACGCGGACGAGCCGGTGGCGGCGGCCCTGACCACCGCCACCTATGTGGTCAAGTCCGAAAGCGACGACGTCGGAGTCCGGTTGGACGGCCCGGCGCCGTCCGGGGTCGCCCGGACCGATCTGCTGTCCAAAGGGGTTCCCGCCGGCGCGGTCGAATTGCCGCCCGGGGACGAACTGCTGGTGTTGCGCCGCTCTCATCCGATCACGGCGGGCTATGCGGTGATCGCGGTCGTGACCCGGACCGGGTTGTCCGCTTTGGGCCAGGCCAGACCGGGACATCGGCTGCGGTTCCGGCTCCGCACGTTCGAGGAAGCCGTCGCGGACCGTCGGCGGCAACGTCAAGCACTCGACGACCTGACCCGCCGGGCACATACCGCGTTCACCAGCGTCGGCGTCCCGGTCCGGGCCGCTCGAAGGACCAGCTGAAGAGGGAAGGGAGCGGTCATGACGAAACCGGTACAAGCGGAGGTGGTCGTCCCTTCCGCCGATCCCAGTGCGCGGAACACCGCCGTGCTGGTGGTCTTCACCGCGGCCACCAACCTCGCCGACGGCGTGCTCAAGGTGGCGCTGCCGCTGATCGCCACCTCGCTGACCACCTCACCGGCGTTGATCTCCGGGGTGCTGACCACCCTGATGCTGCCGTGGTTGTTCACGGCGCTGCATGTCGGTGTCCTGGTCGACCGCGCGGACCGGCGGAAACTGTTGTGGCTGGCCAACGCCGTCCGGGTCGCGGTGGTGGGCGGTTTCCTCGTCGCGGTGCTGGCCGGTGCGCTGAATCTGGCGATGATCTACACCGGCGGGGTGATCCTCGGTGTCGCCGAGGTGATCGCGCTGACCTCCGCGGCCGCGTTGCTGCCCTCGGTGGTTTCCGGGCCGAAACGGGAGCGCGCGAACTCCTGGCTGACCGGGTCGGAAACGGTCTGCAACGAATTCATCGGGCCGTTCCTCGGCGGCCTGCTGGTGGCCGCGGGTGCGGGAATAGCGCTGGGCGCCACCGCGATCACCTACGCGATCACGGCGGCCACGCTGATCTTCCTGGTCGGCCGGTTCCGGGCGGCCGGTGCCTCCGGCCCCGGCGACGTCGAGGCGGCCCGGCCCGCGATCCACGCGCAGATCGCCGAGGGCCTGCGGTATCTGTGGGAACAGCGGGTGCTGCGCGTGATGACCTTGCTGGTCGCCGTGCTCAACGCGTTGTGGGGCGCCTGGCTGGCGTTGATGCCGTTGTACGCCACCACGGCCATGGGCGTGAGCACCGCCGCGTACGGCCTGCTGGTGGGCGCGCTCGGTGTCGGCGGAACCTGCGGAGCCGTGCTGGTGGCTCCCGCCAACCGGCTCTTCGGACGGCGGCGGGTGATGTTCGCCAACATCTTCCTGACCGGAGCCATGGTCGCCTTTCCCGCGCTCAGCACGAACGTCGGAGTGGTCGCGGTCGGTGCGTTCCTCGGCGGGCTGGGCGGCGGGCTGTGGGTGGTCAACGCCCGGACCGTCAGCCAGACGCTGGTCGACGAGTCGATGATGGGCCGGTACAGCGCCGTCGCCCGGCTGTTCGGGTGGGGTTCGGTGCCGCTCGGCGGGTTCGGCGCCGGGTTGCTGGCGGAGTGGGCCGGGGTCAGGATCGCGTTCGCGGTGTTCACCCTGCTCGCGCTGACCGTCGTCGTCCCCTTCCTCCGGGTCTATTCCCGGCCGGTGGCCGCCGCCATGGAGACGCGGATTTCCACGGGCGCGGAGCCAGCGACTCCCCGGGCTTGAGGCAGGTCCACGTGGACCTGTGCCCTTTGGAGGGTGAAGTGTGCCCTTTCGTCTCTGGACACTCCCGGCGCGCCGTTCCTGTCTACTGTGGACACAGTGCGTGATCCACCGGCGGGGTTGTGGTCGCTCTGCGTGGAAAACCGGCCGTGAAGATAACTGGTCGACAAACTTCCGGCGATCGCACAACGCAAACGGGGGCAGGGACGTCTGAACTGTCGTGAAGAGGATGCGAATCGCGGGTCTGGGTGCGCTGGCGCTGCTGCTGACGGCGTGCGGCGGGCAGACCGAGGTGGTCGGGGTGGCGCAGTCGGCGCCGAACGTGGTGCCGGCGGCGAAGGTCGCGGTCGTCAGTCAAGGCAGCGATCAGCTGAGCCCGCGCTCGCCGATCGTGGTCAAGGCGAGTGACGGCACCCTGCAGTCGGTGACGGTCACGAACCCGCAGACGGGCAATACGGTCAAGGGTGACTTTTCCGCGGACAAGGTCACCTGGACCAGTGACGATCAGCTCCGCTACGGGGCCACGTATCAGGTCGTCGCCACCGCGGTGAACAAGGAGGGCAAGCCGGTCGAGCAGCGGAGCGAGGTGCACACGCTCACGCCGAAGGGCGTTGTGACGCCGACGCTCCTGCAGCCGACGTCCGATGGCACGTTCGGTGTCGGCCTGGTCATCGGCGTCAAGTTCGACCGCGACGTCCCGGACAAGGCCGCCGTCGAGAAGTCCCTCAAGGTCACTTCCTCGCCCGAGCAGGGCGGCAGCTGGTACTGGGTCAACAAGCGCGAGGCGCACTTCCGGCCGCAGGCGTACTGGAAGGCCGGCTCCACCGTGAAGCTGGAGTCCACGACGTTCGGCCAGGACATCAGCGGCGGCGTCTACGGCGGCCCGGACGTCTCGGCGACGTACAAGGTGCACGACTCCTGGATCGCCAAGGCGGACGGCAACACCCACCAGATGCAGGCCTTCCACAACGGCGAGCTGGTCAAGACCGCGCCGATCAGCATGGGCAAGACCGAGAACACCCCGCCGCGCGGGCCGACGCCGACGTTCAACGGGACGCACACCGTGCTGGGCAAGCAGGCCCACATGATCATGGACTCCTGCACTTATGGCGTGTGCGAGGGCCAGCCGGGCTACTACAAGGCGCCCGAGAACTGGGACGTCCAGATCTCCGGCGACGGCGAATACCTGCACGAGAACCTGGCGACGGTGAGCGTGCAGGGTAGCCAGAACGTCTCGAACGGCTGCCTGAACATGAACACCGAGAACGCCAAGTGGTTCTTCGACAACTTCAACGTCGGCGACGTCGTCGAGGTGACCAACTCCGGCGGCCCGCAGCTGAACATCAACAACGGGCACGGCGACTGGGCCATCGACTGGTCCGCCTGGCAGGCGGGCAGCGCCCTGCACGGCTGAGCCGCACCTACCCGCAGCATCCGGAACGTGCTGGATCCCGACACCGGGGTCCAGCACGTTTTTGTGCCGGATCAGACGCGGCAGAGGATCTCGCCGTGCGGGATGGCGAAGAAGCCGTCCGGATGCGCGGCCCATTCCGTCCAGGCGGCGGAGATGTCCTCCAGCTCACCGCGGGTGGCGTGACCGCCCTCGACCGCTTGTTCCGCGATGCGGGAATCGAGGATCCGGTCCGCCCACATGCCGCCCCACCACGCCCGCTCGGCCGGGGTGGAGTGCGACCAGATGGACGCGCTGGGCGTGACGTCGGCAGCACCCGCGGCGTGTGCCCAGGCCAGCAGACGGCGCCCGGCGTCCGGTTCCGCGCCGTTGGCGTACGCGACCGCGCGGTACACCTCGCGCCAGCGCTCCAGCCGTGGGTCGGCGGGCCACCACATCGCGCCCGAATAGTCCGTGTCGCGTGCCGCGACGACGCCGCCGGGCTTGGCGATGCGCAGCATTTCCCGCAACGCGGCCACCGGATCGGTGAGGTGCAGCAGAACCTGGTGCGCGTGCACGACGTCGAACGTGTCGTCGGCCGCGTCGAGTGCGGTGATGTCGCCTAGTGCGAATTCGACGTTTTCCACGCCGGCGTCGGCCGCGTTGACGCGGGCCTGCTCGAGGATCGCCTCGGAGACGTCAAGGCCGATGACGCGAGCAGGAGCGACCAGCCGCGCGAAGTCGAGGGTGATCGTGCCGGGCCCGCAGCCGATGTCGAGCAGGGTGCGGCCGGGACGTAGCTCAGGTGCCAGGTACGCGGCCGAGTTCGTGACCGTTCGCCAGTGCTGGGACCGGACGACGCTCTCCGCGTGGCCCTGGCCGTAGGCGCGATCCGCTGTCGTCATGCCCTCGACGGTAGAACCAGTGTCCCATATAGTGCAACGGTTCTCCCAGATCGTGGACGGAAGAGGTGCGGGCGATGACGGACGCGGTGGGCACGGTGACGATCGCGGCGCGGATGGACCGCCTGCCGATCACCCGGCAGCACCGGCTCGCGACCGTCGCGATCGGACTCGGGCTGTTCTTCGACATGTACGAGATCTTCCTGGCCGGGGTGCTGGGAACGGTGCTGCAGAAGGAAATGCAGCTCGGCAAGAACGCGCTCGCGGTGCTGCTCGCCTCGGCCTTCCTCGGCATGTTCCTCGGCGCGATCGGCATGGGCCTGCTCGCCGACCGGCTCGGACGCCGTCGCGCGTTCATGCTCAGCCTCGGCGTCTACTCGGTGTTCTCGCTGCTCGGCGCGTTCAGCACCGGGCCGGTGATGCTGGTGATCACGCGGTTCCTCGCGGGCATCGGCATCGGGGCGGAACCGCCTGTTTCGGACACCTACCTCGGTGATCTCCTGCCGCCGAAACACCGCGGCCGGTACACCGCGTGGGCGTACACGCTGTCGTTCCTCGCCGTGCCGCTCTGCGGTTTCCTCGCTCGCTGGCTGGTTCCCGCCGCGCCGCTCGGCATCGCGGGCTGGCGCTGGATGTTCGTCTTCGGCGCGCTCGGCGCCGTCGTCGTCTTCCTGCTCCGGTCCGGGCTGCCGGAGTCCCCGCGGTGGCTGGAATCGGTGGGGCGCAAGGAAGAAGCCGAGGCGGTGGTCGCCCGTTTCGAGGCGGACGCCCGCGCGGCGCACGGGGAACTTCCGGAGCCCGCCGCCGAAACCGCCGTGCCCGCCGAGTCCGCGGGCGTCGGCGCGTTGTTCGTCCCGCCCTACCGGCGCCGCACGGTGATGATGACCGTGTTCCACCTGTTGCAGAGCTTCGGGTACTACGGCTTCGGCACGCTGGCGCCGATCGTGTTGGTGGCCAAGGGATTCCCGATCGTCCAGTCGCTGCTGTTCAGCGCGCTGACGTTCCTCGGCTACCCGGTCGGCGCGGCGCTCTCGCTGCCGATCGTCGAGCGCGTGGAGCGCAAGCACCTGGTGATCGGGACGGCGATCGCGATGGCGGCCTTCGGCCTCGCGTTCGGGCTGGCCACCGCGACCTGGATGATCCTGGTCTTCGGCTTCGGCTACACCGTGCTGAGCAACGTCTTCTCGAACGCTTTCCACATCTACCAGGCGGAGATCTTCCCGACGGCGGTGCGCGGCACGGCGACCAGCGGCACCTACTCGCTGTCCCGGATCTCCAGCGGCGTGCTTCCGTTCGTCCTGTTGCCGCTGCTGCACGACGCCGGCGCGGGCACGCTGTTCACCGTCGTCGCGGCGGCGATGGCACTGGTGGCGCTGAACGTCGCGCTGCTCGGCCCGCGCACCACCGGGCGCCGTTTGGAAACAGTCAACGCGACATAAACCGGTTGGCCGTGCCAGGCGATCCATGATCGGCTGGGGCACATGATCCCGACTTCCCTGCTCGAGCGGATGGAGCGCAATCTCGCCGAGCACGCCTGCTACCTGCACCCGGCGCTGCCCGGTGCCCGCGTCACGCGGGCCGAGGATCTGCTGATCGCCGACAGCGGCATCGACGACGACACCTTCAACCTTGTCGCCGCTGCGCGTTTCACCCCCGAAACGGCCGACGCCCGCATCGCCGAGACGGTGTCCGCGCTGCGCGCGACCGGGCGTCGTTTCTCGTGGTGGGTAGGCCCGGTGCCGGCGCCGGACGACCTCTCGGCACGGCTGGTCGCGGCGGGGCTGGCCGAGTCGGAGTCCGAGACCGCGATGTGGGCGGAACTCGCCGCCGTCCCGGCCGCAAAACCTGTCGAGGGGTTGGACATCCGCCCGGTGAAGCGACCGGACGAACTCGCCGCGTTCGCCGCGATCCTGTCGGCGAACTGGGAACCGCCCGCGCCGGGCGTCGTCGACTTCTATCGCGGCGTGGCGGGCCGGGCACTCGCGCCGGCCAGTCCCGGACGGCTGCTGATCGGTTACCACCAGGGAAATCCGGTCTGCGCCGCCGAGGTGGTGCTGCACGCGGACGTCGCCGGGATCTACAACATCGCGACGCTCGCCGCGTACCGCCGGCGGGGTTTCGGCGGCGCGATGACGCTCGCCGCCCTGCACACCGCTCGTACGGCCGGGTACGACATCGCGGTGTTGCAGGCCTCGGAGGACGGTGAAGCGGTCTACCGGAAGCTCGGTTTCGAGGCCTGCGGGCGGTTCACGGAATTCGCCGTCGCGCCCTGAACTCAACCCTCGGGTGGAGCCGCGTCTCGACCCGCGCCGCGCCGGAATCCATCCCCGGCTTGACGATCTCGCGGCCACTCCGGCCTTAGCTTTCTCCCCGTCGGCGGGGAGAAACGGGGCGGGTCATGGCGGTGGCGGAGACGGCGAGCGTGCGGCGGGCGGTCCGCGGGGAGGGGATAGTGCTGGGGGCGATCCTGCTCCTCGCGCTGGTGCTGTGGGGATGGGCACCGGCCGGCCACACGCTGCAGCCGTACTACGTCGCCGCCGTGCACTCGATGTCCCAGAACGTGTCGACGTTCTTCTTCGGCGGGTTCGATCCGGCCGGGGTCGTCACGGTCGACAAACCTCCGCTCGCGTTCTGGACCCAGACGGTCGGGGTCTGGGCGTTCGGCTTTCACCCGTGGGTGATCGCCGGGGTCCAGGCGCTGGAAGGGGCCGGGACCGTGCTCGCCCTGAACCGGGTGGTGCGTCGCTGGGCGGGTCCGTACCCGGCGTTGCTCGCTGCCGCGCTCTACGCGCTGACGCCGATCGTGACCGCGGTGGGCCGGGACAATCTGCCGGACACGCTGCTCGTGCTCCTTCTGGTGCTCGGCGCGTATTTCCTGACTCGCGCGATCGAAGAGACGAGTACGCGCTGGCTCGTGCTCGCCGGGGTGTTCGCCGGGCTCGGCTTCCTCACGAAGATGCTCGTGGCATGGATCGTGCTGCCCGCGTTCACGGTGGCGTACTTCGTCGGCGCGGAGGAGTCCCGAGGCAGGCGACTGGCCAAGATCGGGCTGGCCGGGCTAGTGACGCTCGCGGTTTCGCTGTCCTGGCCGGTGGTGGTCAGCGTGTGGCCGGGCGCGAAGCCATTCGTCGGCAGCACCACCGACGGTTCCGTCTGGCAATTGGTCTTCGGTTACAACGGCTTGACCCGGCTCTTCGGCGGTGGGGAGGGGATCAGCGGGGCGTATGGCAGTGCGATCGGCGCCGACCTCGGCGGCGTGCCGGGACCGCTGCGCCTGGTCAACGCCGAACTCGGCGGGCAGATCGCCTGGCTGTTGCCGCTCGCGCTGGCCGCGCTCGTGGTCGCCGCCTTCCGGGCGCGCGGCGCGACGCGGCGAGTACGGGCGGGCTGGACTCTCTGGGGTGGCTGGCTGCTCGTCGGCGCGGCGGTGTTCTCGTTCACCGGCGGCATTTTCCACGGGTACTACACCGCCCTGCTCGCTCCCGCGATCGCCGCACTGGCGGCGGCCGGGTTGACGACGGCGTGGCGGTGGCACCGGGAAGGCGGGCGTGCCCGGTTCGTCCTGCCTGTCGCTGTCGCGGGGACGGCCTTGACCGCATACGTGCTTCTCGACCGCACGCCATCGTGGCTGCCTTGGCTGCGCTATACGGTGCTCGCGCTGGCAGCACTCGCGGTGATCAGTGCTCTCGTCCGTGAGCACCGCGCACGAGTCGTAGCGGTGATCGCCGGACTGGCGGCGATCGTGGCCGGGCCCGCCGCGTACGCCGTGGAAACCGCCGCGCGGCCGATCACCGTACTGGAGGCGGGGGATCCGACAGCGGGGCCCGCGGGGACAGCGGTGTTGGGCAGTGTGCGGACCCTGGTCCCCGCAAAGGATTCTTCGGACATCGAGACCGCGTTCCTGCGGTTCGTCGACGATGCCACCCGGCTCGGCCCCGGACAGGCGCAGATCCTGGACTACGCCCGTGCCCAGGCGCCGGCCGCACGAATCACCATGGCCGTCGAGGGCGGCAGTTATGGCGCGGACCCGTTCTTGCTGCACACGGACGCGCGAGTGGCGCCACTCGGCGGATATCTCGGCTTCGATCCGGCACCGACGGTTATGCAATTGCGGCAATGGGTCGACAGCGCACAACTGCGATTCGTATTACTGCCCCAGGCTTACGTAGACCTCGGGCGGCGGATGAAAGGCGCACAACCGGCTTCAGGCGGTGCCGGGGACAATGGCACGGCTGCGATCGGACAGCGGATCGGCTGGCTCATGAAGTCCTGCGTCCCGGTCCCGCCCCAGCGCATCGGGCCCGACGCGGCGGGATCCGGGGTTCTGTTCGACTGCGCGCGGCGTTAGTTCCGGCTGCCGACGCGGGCGGGCGCGGTCCGGCGCAGCCAGTACAGCCCGATCACCGGCAGCACCAACGGGATGAACAGGTAACCCTGTCCGTACACCGACCACACGGTGGCCTGGGGGAACGCGGCGCGGTCGAAGATACTCAGCGTCCCGATGGCCAGTACGCCGAGCAGTTCGACGGTGCAGGCGGCCGTCGCGACCCACCACCAGCGGTCGCCCTTCGCCAGCGCGATCGTGGCGACCACGTAGACCACCGCCGCGAACGCCGAAAGCGTGTAGGCCAGCGGCGCCTCGTGGAACTTGGTGCCGATCTGCACCCCCGCACGCGAGGTGGCGGCGAGCGCGAAGATCGCGTACACCGCGACCAGGACCCGGCCGGGGCCGGTGGCCGTACTACGCACTCGCGCCATGCCACACCTCGATCAGTCGCAACACCATCACCGGGATGGCCAGGCAGGCGATGCCCAGCACCACCGTGCTCGACCGGCTGCGCTCGGCCAGCGCCCACGCGGCCCCGACCGGCAGCACCAGCAGGCAGCCGATCAGGTAGGCGAGGTAGGTGGCGAGGCTGCCGGGATGTTCGCCGCCCGCCAGTTGCACGACGCCGATCACCAGCTGGGCCACCAGGAGGACTTCGACGACCGCGAGCGCGCCGAGCAGCGGACGGTCCGGGAGCCGGTTGCGTGCGGACTGGACGAAGGCGGCCAGCGCGGTCAGCAGCGCGCACACCGCGACCGTCACCGAGAATCCGACGATCACCCTTTCCTCCTTCCGGCCTATCGGGTTACAACGTACCTGTCGGCATTGCCCGCCCCTCCCACGCCGGTGTGCGCGGGTGTCCCTCGCCACGTGTTCGCATTTGGTGAGAAGCATCGCGTTCGCCCTGCGCGAGGGCATCGGGTGAATAAATCACGTAATGGAGTTGATGGCATTCTGCCAATTCGACGTGGTATTCCGGAGGGCCCCGATCGGACCAGCGGGTACGCTGAAAAAACGTTCGCGTTACACCACAAACGGGTGGTTGGAAGCGCCGGTGGAATTACGCTGGGTTCCCGTACTCGGCGGTAGGCGTTACTTTTGCCTAGCCTGATCAGCCCAGTTGAACCCCCGGGTTGGAGGATTGGCCCAGGGGTGTCCGGCATGGGGGAATATCCCAGTCCCGACGTCGCGGGGTGCGTCGGGCGAACGTATGGAGGGGCTGTTCCATGGATGTCCGGTACGAAGCGTTCTGCTTCGCCGATCCGCTGTTCTTCGACGAACAACGAGAAACCGGGTCATCCGACGATGATTTCGCGCGGTTGCTGCCGCTGCCCGCCGGCGGCTGGAGCGAGCGGCGGCACGGTGTGTGGCGTATCCTGCACCCGGATGGTCTGAGACTTCCCTCGCAGGGCTGGAAAATCCACGTTTCCGCTGGTCTGGACAACGCGGCCCGGGTGCTGGCCCGGGTGCACGAGTACTGTCTCGACCGCCGGATCTCCTACAAGCATCTTCGCTCACGGATGATCCTGCTCGCCCAGAATGCCAAATACGCGCCTCGATCCGGCAGTGGAAAGTTGATCACCATTTACCCGGATGGTGATAACCAACTGAAACGTGTTCTCGACGAGCTGTCGGCCGAGTTGGACGGCGAGACGGGTGCCTATATTCTCAGCGATCTCCGTTATGGGGCGGGACCGCTCTACGTCCGCTATGGCGGATTCGCCGAACAGTGGGTCGAACACGGCGGCAAGCGGGTGCCCGCGATCCGCAAGCCCGACGGGACGTTGATCCCGGATGAGCGTACGCCGACCTTCTCTGTGCCTGATTGGGTGAAGATTCCCCCCTGTTTGGCCGAGAGCGCCGCTGACCGTGCGAAAGGCGACCCCGACCAGTTCCCCTATCGGGTGACCAGTTCCCTGCATTTCTCCAATGGCGGCGGGGTCTACCTGGCCAACCGCAAGGCCGACGGCGAGCAGGTGGTGCTCAAGGAGGCCCGGCCGTACGCCGGTCTCGACGAGGTGGGCGCCGACGCGGTCGCGCGGCTGGAGCGGGAGAAGGCCGTCCTCGACCGGCTCGCCGGCATTCCCGGCATCCCGCGCGTCCACGAGAAGTTCACCGCCTGGGAACACCACTACCTGGCGATGGAGTACATGCCGGGGGTCTCGCTGGGCAAGTGGCTGGCCGCCAACTACCCGCTCACCCGCTGCGACCCCGGCGAGGACGACTTCGCCACGTACACCACCCGCGCGCTCGGGCTGCTGGATCAGGTGGAGCGGACGATCCGGGCCGTGCACGAGCGCGGGGTCGTCTTCGGCGATCTGCACGCGCTGAACATCCTGGTCTCGGACGACGACACCGCGGCGCTGATCGACTTCGAGCTGGCCGCGGATCTGGCGACGGCCAAGCGGACGGCGCTGGGCGCTCCCGGCTTCCGCGCGCCCGCCGACCGCACCGGCGCCGAGATCGACGAGTACGCGCTGGCCGCGATCAAGCTGTGGTTGTTCCTGCCGCTGGTCCAGCTACTCGCACTCTCGCCGTCGAAGTTGCGGGGCTACCTGGACTTCATCCAGCGCCGCTTCCCGCTGCCCGACGGATACGTCGACGCGTGCTACGCCACGCTCGTGCGACGCCGCGAGCCGGAATCCGGCACGCCGGTGAACGCGCACACGGCGCTCGACGAGCCCGAGCCCGACTGGGTACTGGTCCGCAAGCAGATCTCCGAAGCGATACTGGCGAGCGCCACCCCGGACCGTACGGACCGGTTGTTCCCCGGTGACATCGACCAGTTCCGGCCCGGTGGCGGCGCGTGTTTCGGCGTCGGCGCGGCCGGTGTGCTGCACGCGCTCGACGTCGCGGGCGCCGGCCGGTATCCCGAGCACGAGCAGTGGCTGATCGACGCGGTCCGCCGCGACCGGCCGACGCGTCCCGGCTTCTTCGACGGCTCGTACGGCGTGGCCTACGTGCTGGAGAACCTCGGGCACCGCGAGGTGGCCGACGAACTGCTCCGCGCCTCCGCCGCACTGGTCGAGCAGACCGCCGACCACGGCATCGAGCGTGGCCTGGCGGGGATCGGCCTCACCCAGCTGCACTTCGCCCTCGAACGCAAGGACAACGAGTTCGGCAGGCAGGCACTGCAGACCGCCGTCCGGCTGTCCGAAGCCCTGGAGACCGCCGATCCGCCGGGCAAGTTCGCCAGGGCGGGCCTGCTGTCCGGCTGGTCGGGACCGGCGTTGTTGTTCATCCGGCTGTTCGAGCGCACCGGCGAGCGCGCCTGGCTGTCGTTCGCCGACCAGGCACTGCGCCGCGACCTCGAAGAGTGCGAGCTGACCTTCGACGGTTCGCTGCAGGTCCGGGACGGCACGGCACGGACGCTGCCCTACGCCGGCATCGGCAGCGCCGGCATCCTGATGGTGGCCGAACAGCTCGCGCGGCACGAGCCGGAGGCGGCCGCCTGCGAGAACCTGCCCGGTCTCCGTGAAGCGTGCCGCGGCGAGTTCGTCATCTACCCGGGGCTTTGCTACGGCCGGAGCGGCCTGATCGCCGCACTGGCCTACGACCCGGAACCCGATCAGCGGATCCGTAACGCCCTCGACCGGCATCTGGCGCGGCTGGCCTGGCACGCGATCCCGTTCAAGGGCGGGCTGGCCTTCCCGGGGAACCAGCTGCTGCGGCTCTCGATGGACGTCAACACCGGCGGCGCGGGGATCCTGCTCGCGCTCTCGGCGGTGCTGGACGGCACCCCGGTCCTGCCGTTCCTCGGCAGGACGCCGTCCCTTCAGACCTCCGGTCGTGCATGACCGGTGGAGCAGGAAAAAACGAAAGGAAGAGGGACACCATGGAATTCGTTCTCCAGTTGCAGTCGCTCGAGGCTCCCGAGGCGATGGAAGGCCACGGCGGGGGCGGCAGCAACCTGAGCCTGCTGACCCACTGCAGCCACAGCGCGCTCAGCCTGCTGACCTGTGAGGTCGACGCCACGGAGTAAGGCGCGGTGGCAAGAATGATGTGAGGTGCGGGAGCGGCACAGGCCAAGTGCGCCGCTCCCGCACCTTCATTCTGCATTTTGCGCCCGTTCAGGGGGACTCCGGCCGCTGTCTTAGGGGGTGGGATGACACGATCGGCTGACCGGCTGCTGGCCGCACTGGCCCGTCGTGACCGCGCCAGGCTGGCCATGGTCGTGTGCGGTGCGCTGGTCGGGACCGCCGCCGGGCTCGCGCTGCCGGGTGCGCTCGCGGCCGCTGTCGACGCCGTCGTCGCGGGTGATCGCAGCTGGCCGGAGGTTTCCTGGCTGCTCCTGCTCGGCGCCGCCCAGCTCACCACCGACGTCCTGAGCGGCGTGCTCGTCGGCCGGATAACAGCGTCCGCGACGGCCTGGCTGCGCCGTCGCCTGGCCGACCGGCTCCTGCAGCTGGGGACGCGCTCGCCGTTCGCCGACGGGGACGCGGTCAGCAGGCTCGCCGGGGACTGCACCAGCGCGGGTGGCCTCGTCCCGGTCGTGGTGCAGTTCGGTTCGGGGACACTGCTCTCCGCGGGCGCGGTGGTGCTGCTCGCGCTGCTCGACTGGCGGCTCGCCCTCGTCTTCCTCGGCAGTATCCCGTTCGCGGTGCTGCTCGCGCGTGTCCACTTGCGACACAGCGCCGAGGACGTCCTCGCCTATCAGCGCGTGTCCGGCGAGCTCGGCGCGCGCATGCTCGACGCGGTCGCCGGGCTGCGGACGATCGCCGCCGCCGGGATCGCCGACCGCGAAGCCGAACGGGTCCTGCGGCCGCTGCCGCGGCTGAACCTGGCCGGGCGCGGCATCTGGCGGACCCAGGCCAAGATGGTCTGGCGTGCCGCGCTGCTGCTGCCCGCGGTGGAGATCGTCGTGCTCGCCGCGGCCGGCTTCGGCGTCCTGGAGAAACGGCTGAGCGTGGGCGACATGCTGGCCGTACTGGGCTATGTCGCGCTCGGGCTGGGCATTCTCGCGCAGATCCCGATGCTCACCACGCTTTCCCGGGCCCGGTCGAGCGCGGAGCGGCTGACCGAGGTGCTCGACGAGCCGGTGCCCGAATCCGGGAAGCTCGGCTTGCTGCCGGGGCGGGGACGGATCGAACTGCGGCACGTGACCGTGCGCGGCGCGCTGGAGGAGGTCGACCTGGCCGTCGCGGCGGGGACGTTCCTGGCGGTGGTCGGCCGGTCCGGCTCGGGCAAGTCGGCGCTGACCGGCGTGCTCGGCGGACTGGTGCGGCCGGACGAAGGAGCCGTGCTGCTCGACGGCCGCCCGCTGGCCTTGCTGCGGCCCGAGGAACTGCGCGCGGTCGTCGGGTACGCGTTCGAACGGCCCGCGCTGCTGGGCGAAACCGTGGCGGACGCGGTGGGCTACGGCTCGTGGGCGGGGGAGGCCGCGATCCGTGCCGCGTGTCGGACCGCGCAGGTCGACGACGTCGTGGTCCGGCTGCCGCGGGGGTATCGGACACCGCTCGACGAAACGCCGTTGTCCGGTGGGGAGCGGCAGCGGCTCGGCCTGGCCAGAGCGATCGTGCACAACCCGAGGGTGCTGATCCTGGACGACGCGACCGCGAGCCTGGACACCGTCACGGAGCTGGCGGTCGAGGACGCGATGGCCTCGGCGCTGCCGGGCCGGACCCGGATCGTCGTGACGCACCGCGCGAGCACGGCTTCGCGGGCGGATCTGGTGCTGTGGCTGGAGGACGGCCGGATCCGCGCGGTGGCGCCGCATGCCGCGTTGTGGCGGGAGCCGGGGTATCGAGGGGTTTTCACCGAGGAAATGGAAGAGGCAACGTGACCAGACGATCTCGAATCCTGTTCGCGTTGCCGATCGGGTGCTGGTGTCCCGCGGGCTGTGGGGCGGCAACGTGATGTCCGTCGACGCGGAGGAAGCGCGGGTCGGCTCGTGAGTGTCCGGCGGCTGTACCGGTCCGCGTTGCGCGAGCAGTGGCGCGGCGGTGTCGTGCTGCTGGGCTGTTCGGTGCTGGAGGGTGTGCCCGCGTTCTTCTCCGGCAGGCTCGTCGAGCTGGCGGTGGACCGCGGCTTCGGGGCGGGCCGGGCCGGGATCGGGCTGGTGTGGCTCGGTGCGTTCGGGGTGGTGGCGCTGCTCGGCGCGTTCGGCTCGCGACTGGTGTGGCGGCAGCTGGGCAAGGTCGTCGAGCCGTTGCGGGACGCGCTGGTGCGGGCCGTCGTCCGGGGCGTGCTGCACGATCCGTCGCCGCCGCGCAACAGCGCCGACGCGAGTGGCGTCGCCCGGATCACCCAGCATGTCGAGGTCGTCCGCGACGCGACCGGCGGGCTGCTGGTGCAGGCGCGCGGGATGGTGGTGACCACGGTCGCCGCGCTCGCCGGGCTGGTCACCGTGGCGGGGGCGCTGATGCTGCCGGTCGCGGCACCGGTGCTGGTGGCGGTGACGGTGTTCGCCTTCCTGCTGCCGTCGCTGGCGCGGCGGCAGCGCGCACTGGCGCTGGCGGACGAACACGCGGCCGCGACGGTCGGCGCGGTGTTGTCGGGAATGCGGGACGTCGTCGCGTGCGGCGCGGAACCCCTTGCCGGGCTGGCGATCGACGACGCGGTCGACGCGCAGGCCCGCGCGGCCACGCGGGTCGCGCAGGCCGGGGCGGCCCGTGCCGTGGTGATCGGGCTGGGCGCGTTCGTGCCGCTGGTGCTGGCGTTGCTGCTGGCGCCGGGCCTGGTGCGGCGCGGAGAGCTGACCGCGGGCGCGGCGCTGGGCGCGCTGGTGTACCTGGCGACCACGATGGAGCCGGCGCTGCGTGGCCTGGCGTCGACGGCGACCACGGTCGTGCTGCGGCTGATGGTCGCGTTGCGCCGCCTCGCGGAGACCGCGGAGGTGCCCGAACCGGTCGACGGCCAAGGACGTCCGCGCGGGGTCGACCTGCACGTGCGGGGCCTGACGTTCGGGTGGGGCGCGGCGGCCGAACCGGTCGTGCGGGACCTGGACCTCGATCTCGGCCTCGGCGCGCATCTGGCGGTGGTCGGCCCGAGCGGTATCGGCAAGTCGACATTGTCCGGGCTGCTGACGGGTCTGCTCGAACCGCAGGCGGGACGGGTGCTGCTGGGCGGCGTCCCGGTGCGCGAGGTCCCCGCGGAGCTGCGGCATCAGCTGGTGACGCTGATCCCGCAGGAGGCCTACGTCTTCGCCGGGACGGTGCGGGACAACCTCGGCCTGTTCAACGCGACGGCCACGGACGCGCAACTGCTCGCCTCGGCGGACGCCGTCGGTGCCGGGGAACTGGTGCGACGGCTCGGCGGGCTCGACGGGGAACTCGGGCACGGCGACGTCTCCGCGGGTCAGGCGCAGCTGATCGCGCTGGCGCGGGTCTACGCGAGCCCGGCGCGGATCGTCGTGCTGGACGAGGCGACCTCCCATCTCGACCCGGTCGCTGAGGCGCGGGCGGAACGCGCCTTCGCCGCGCGGGGCGGGATCCTGGTGGTGATCGCGCACCGGCTCTCCTCGGCGATGCGGGCGGAACGCGTCCTGGTGAT
The DNA here is from genome assembly GCF_042739895.1 of Amycolatopsis sp. NPDC059021. NCBI lineage: Bacteria > Bacillati > Actinomycetota > Actinomycetes > Pseudonocardiales > Pseudonocardiaceae > Amycolatopsis > Amycolatopsis sp. NPDC059021. The sequence goes on along the minus strand of NZ_JBHYIQ010000021.1, from coordinate 88,937 downwards.
GGACGGCCGTGAAACCGCGCTGGGCTCCCACGAGGAACTGCTGACCCGCTCCTCGCGCTACGCCGAACTGATGCGCGCGTGGGCACCGGCCCCCGTTCCACGCCACGCCAAGGCGGGCCTCACATCCCGGGTGCCGCTGACCGTCCCCGCCGAGCACCACCCTCCACAGTAGACTCTTCGCCGAGCCTCCGCGGCCACACTGCTCACCGGACATCCCCCGCCCTCCCTTGGGGGGACTGCCCAGCAGCAGTCTACCGCGGCCCCACGACAATTCCGGGGCTGTGAAGGGAATCGGGCCGAGTTGTCCACAGTCGCCGGGGGCTGTGGACAGGTGGGTTCTCGTGTGGGGCGGGCTTATTGGTGAGTCGGCCCGGACTGTGGGTTCCGGCCTTCCGTATGTCTATTGTGGACTTTCGTGTGACGAGGGGGTCCTTTGGTGCATCCAACGCACCGAAGGACCCCCTCGTCACATCGGCATCCTTCGCGAAGTGGGATGTGAGAGGCTGCCGCGTCCAGCGGTGCACCTGGTGCCCGGCCTGAGTGGTGGGGGTGTCCTGAACGACGCGTTCGGGACGTTCGATCTGGAGCCGCCGTCCACCGCGATGTCGCGAAAGCGTCGTTGGGGACGCTGATCGTCTCGAACGCGTCGTTCAGGACATCGCTCCGGCGGCAACCGGACACCGCGCCCCTGTCACGAACGCGTCATCGGGGACGTCGAGCGTCGCGAACGGCGCGTCCGAGACATGCGCTGAAGCCGCGCCGAAGCCGCTGAAGCCGCTCAGACCGCGCCGACCGCTCAGACCCGCAACTCCTCCAGCGACTCCCGCAGTTTCCCCGCCACCGGAACCGGCCGCCGCGTCTCCCCGTCCACGAACACGTGCACGAAGTGTCCCTCCGCGACCAGCGTCTCGTCCGCCGTGTACATCCCGACCTCGTACCGCACGCTGGAATTCCCCAGATGCGCCACCCGGAGCCCGACGCGCAGCGTGCCGGGGAACGACACCGACGCGTGATACCCGCACTTCGATTCCACGCACAACCCGATGACACCACCCGAGCCCGAGCCCGAGATATCGAGCCCGCCCCGTTCGATCAGCCAGGTGTTGATCACCGTGTCCATGATCGAGTAGTGCACGACGTTGTTGACATGCCCGTAGACGTCGTTGTCCTTCCAGCGCAACGGAACCGTCTGCCAGTGCGGGTACCCGTTCACCACAGCGTCACCGATTCCCGGAGGATCGCCGCAAGATCCGAAGCAGACGCCGACCGCGGTGCCATCGTCAAAAGCCGTTGCTGTTTCAGCGTTCCCTCCACCAGATTGTCCACATCGGACTCCGAATAGCCGACGGCGCCGAGCCCGTTCGGGATGCCGATCTCCCGCATCAGGTTCGTCAGCACCGCGGGCAGGTGATCGGCGAAATCGCCGGGCCATTCGAAGTCGGGGGCCAGCAGCCGGGCCACGCGCAGATGCCGGTCCGGCGCCGCCTCGAAGGTGAAGCGGAACGCGGCGGGCGCGGTCAGCGACACCGCCATCCCGTGTGGTACCAACGATTCCGAGGCGGGATAGCCTGCTGGGTGGAATTCGCCCACCTGCCCGGCGATCGGGTACGCGTTGGCGTGCGGGATGTGCACGCCCGCGTTGCCGAAGCCGAGCCCGGCGAGCGTCGCGGCCAGCGACATCGCCTCGCGGGCCGCCACGTCCGAGCCGTCCCGCACCGCGGCGGGCAGCGCCCGGGAAAGCAACCGCAGCGACTGCTCGGCGAACATGTCCGCCAACGGGTTCGAGCCGCAGTACGGCACGCGCTGGTCGGGACGTTTGCGTTCGAACGAGGTGAACGGCTTGGCCGTGTAGCTTTCCGCCGCGTGGCACAGGATGTCCATCCCGGCCGCCGCGGTCACGCCGGCGGGCTGGCTCATCGTGAGGCGCGGGTCGACGACCGCGAGTGTCGGGCGCAGCCGCAGATGGCTGATCCCGCTCTTGACCCGCAGGGACAGCACGTCGAGCACGCACACCGTGGTGCTCTCCGCGCCGGTCCCGGTCGTCGTCGGCACCGCGACCAGCGGTTTCAGCGGGTTCACCGGCGCCCGTCCGCCGCCGACCGGCACGTTGACGTAATCCATGAGGTCGCCGTCGTTGCTGGTCAGCAGGTTCGCCGCCTTCGCGGTGTCGATGCTCGAACCGCCGCCGACCGCGACGAACGCGTCCCACGGCCCGGTCCCGCGCGCGAACTCGACGGCCTTGCGCATGCTGACGTCGGTGGGTTCGACGTGCACCCCGTCGAACACCTCGGCTTCGATGCCGTAGCCGGTGATCCCCTCGGCGATGCGCCGCGGCCAGCCCGTCGCGGCGACGCCGGGATCGGTGAGCACGAGCACGCGCCGCGCGCCGAACTGCGTCAGGTCGTAACCGATCTCGTCGCTGGCGCCCGCCCCGAATTTGAGGCCCGGCGCACCATACGTGAAGACTGTTTCATATTCGGTTGCCAAGGCCCTCGTCCTCGCTCTCTGCTCGGCCGAACGGATCTGTCGAAAGCGGACATTCAGTGCTATCCCCGTGTCTCTTCGCCCTGATCCGCCGAAGATCACTTGACGGCACTGAACGGTTCCCGCCTAAGCTTTCCCCATTAGATACCAACTAGGAGCGACCGTCGCCCAGACGGCAGTACGGATACTGACCGAGGCGGGAGTAGATCGGGTATACGCGGTCGTCGGGGAGTCCTTCCTGGAACTTCTCGACGCGGTCCAGCGCGAGCGCTCGATCACCCTCGTCTCGGCGAGGCATGACGCCGGTGCCGCCTTCATGGCCGAGGCCGAGGGCAAACTCACCGAGCGTCCCGCCGTGCTGCTCGCCGGACGGGGGCCGAGCGCGGCGAACCTGGCCGTCGGCGTGCAGACCGCCTATCAGGACGAGACACCGATGGTGGTGTTCCTGGAGACGCCGGCGATGGACCCGGCGCCCGGTGGTTCCCTGCCCGCCAGCGACCTCACCGCGATGTTCGAGCCGATCAGCAAGTCGTGCGTGCGGGCGCAGGACCCCGACGAGGTGCCCGGTCTGCTGGCCGAGGCGCTGACCTCCTCCCGCGAAGGACGGCCGGGGCCGATCGTGATCGGCGTGCCCGGCGACGCGTGGGGAGTGCCCTACGACTCGGCGAAGCCGGTCGCCACGGTCCGCCCGCCCGCCACGGGAACGCTCGGCCGCTCGGCCGACGCGGTCGCGCAGCTGGTGGACGAGGCGCGGTATCCGGTGGTCATCGTCGGCGGCAGGGCTCGCTCGGCGCGCGAAGAGCTGATCGCCGTCGCGGACGAACTCTCGCTGCCGGTGTACAACGCGTTCCGCCGACAGGACGCCTTCCCGGAGAACCACGCGCGCTACGCCGGTCACCTCGGCCTCGGCATCCCGGCCCGCCAGCTCGACGCGCTCGAACGCGCCGACCTGGTGCTCGCGCTGGGCACCCGGCTGGACGAGGTCACCACGCAGTCCTACCGGTACCCGACCCCGCAGCAGACACTCGTGCTGGTCGGCACGGGCAGTGACGACACGCCGCGGCGCGGGCTGACGTTCCGGATCGACGCCGAGGTAGAGCCGTTCCTGCGGGAACTGCGTTCGGTGGCCTCGCCGCGGACACGCCGGGCCTCGGCGGCCAACGCGGCGGTGCACACCTTCATGACCCCGCCCGACACCAGCGGCAACAGCCGGGTGCATCCGGCCGACGTCGTCCGCGCCCTGCGGAAGCTCGCGCCCGAGGACACCATCGTGACCAGCGACGCGGGCAATGTCGCGCAGTTCATGCACCGCTACTGGTGCTTCACCGCGCCCCGCAGCCAGCTCGGCCCGAGCAACGCGGCCGTCGGCTACGCGGTGCCCGCCGCGGTGGCGGCGAAGCTGGCCGAACCGCGGCGCACCGTGGTCGCGATGGTCGGCGACGCCGGGACGCTGATGACCGGCCAGGAGATCGAGACGGCGGTCCGCTACCGGGCGCCGGTCATCGTCGTCGTCTTCCAGAACGGCCTGTACGGCGGCTTCGCCACGCACCAGGCGCGGGCACACGGCAGGCTGGCCGGCGTCACGATTCCGCTGGTGGATTTCGCTTCATGGGCGCGAGGGCTCGGCGCGGCGGGGTACACCGTGGACGGTCGGGAGGAGCTCGAGCCGATCATCGCGAGCGCGCTGGTCCGCCAGCGTCCGTGCGTCATCGACGTGCACACCGACCCCGACGTGGTGACCCCGGAGGTGCGGCTGTCCGGGTTGCTCGGTGCGGTCCGTCCGCAACCTCCTGTGACATAAGGAATTTCTCAGGGACTCACAGGGAAGTTATGCCGCGCCGGCGGAAAACTCCGGTAGCCTGACGGTGTTCCGGATCGGCGATGACGTCGCCGAACCTTTTTGTCGGTGCCCGGTGGCACCCTGGCGGTCATCACCCCAAGCGGGTCCCAGAACGAGGGGAGTTCGACATGGCCGACGAACAGCGCGCGGCAGAGTCGCGCAAGGCGTCCGAAGTGGTCCCGGTGCAGTTCAGCGCCAGTGCGGAGGCCCACGACGACGTGGTGGTGGCGGCCCATCGGGACGCCTCGTGGCGGTCGCCGTTCGGCACCGAGCCACGGCGGGCGGCGAGTGGCGGATAGTACACACCACTCTGGGTGACACGGGTTGTCGGCCGGGCCGACCCTGTGCTTTACTTCAAGTGGTCTTGTTTTTTGTGTTCGTGGTGAATCACGCTCGCAGAATTCAGCGGGCGCAGTGTCTCCTCATCGAGGAAGCAAACCGTCCGGGTTCGACCCGGGTCGCCGACTGGCTTCCTGATTTTGGTGTTATACATGGAGATTTTTGATGACTCAGGGCACTGTGAAGTGGTTCAACTCCGAGAAGGGGTTCGGCTTCATCACCCCCGACAACGGTGGCGGCGACGTCTTCGTTCACTACAGCGAGATCCAGGGTAACGGCTTCCGTACCCTCGAAGAGAACGCCCGGGTGGAGTTCGAGATCGGCCAGGGCCAGAAGGGCCCGCAGGCCACCTCGGTCACCCTTCTCTGACCCACGCACTTACTTCAGGGGCCGTCACCGCTCGCCGGTGGCGGCCCCTGTCGTGTCTGCCGTCCACAGTGGATTCCGTGGTGGCGGGAACCAGGAAATGGGATCACCCGATCGGGGACGGCGCTGGTCAGTAGGCTGCCGGACATGGTTGAGACCGGGTACACCGTCTCCGGAATGTCCTGTGGCCACTGTGCGCAGTCGGTCACCGAAGAACTCACCGAGCTCCCCGGAGTGGCCGGAGTGGACGTCGACGTCGCCAGTGGCCGCGTCACCGTCCGCAGTGCCGCACCGCTGGCGGCGGACTTGGTAAGCGCCGCGATAACCGAGGCCGGTTACCGGTTCGAAGGCGTGACGAGCCTCGCGCCGTAGCGCGGCCTTCACCTTCGGCTTACGTTGCAACCCTGCTGCAACCCTTTCCCGCCGGGGACGTCCCGGAGTCTGCTGTTCCTCCAGGAGCACCGGCAGGGAGGGCACGCGGTGGGTGAAGCGGTGGCGGGCATCGTCGCGAATCCGGCGTCCGGGCGGGACATCCGCAGGCTGGTCGCGCAGGCTTCCGTCTTTCCCACCGCCGAGAAGGCGAACATGGTGCAGCGCCTGCTCGCCGCCTTCGCCGCCACCGGGGTTCAGCGCGCCGTCCTTTCGTCCGATCTCGGCGGGATCTCCGCCTCGGTGGGGCAGGCCCTCGACCGGGGTGGCAGGCCGCCCGAGGTCGAGTTCTGCGATGCGGAACCGCTCACCGGGACCGCGGTGGACACCACCAACGCCGTGCGCCGCATGGTGGACGAAGGCGCCGGGGTGATCGTGTGCCTCGGCGGCGACGGCACCGCGCGCGTCGCGGCCGCCGCCTGCGGTGACGTGCCGCTGCTGGCATTGTCCACCGGCACCAACAACGCCTTCCCCGAGATGCGCGAGGCGACCGTCGCCGGGCTGGCGGCGGGGCTGATCGCGAGCGGTCAGATCGATCCGGACCTGGTGACCCGCCGGATGAGCGTGCTCGAGGTGGTCACCAAGGCCCGCCGTGAGATCGCCCTCGTCGACGTCTGTGTGTCGCTGATCAGGCACGTCGGCGCGCGAGCGCTGTGGGAGCCCGCGTCGCTGACCGAGCTGTACTGCACCTTCGCCGAACCGGACGGCATCGGGTTGTCCAGCATCGCCGGCCAGCTTTGCCCGAGCCCGAGGTCGAGCGCCGACGGCGTCGCGCTGCAGCTCGGCCCGGTCGGGGAGACGCCGTATGTCGTGCAGGCGCCGATCGCGCCGGGCCTCGTCGTGCCGGTCGGGGTCCGCGGCTGGGGTGTGCTGCGGCCCGGGGTGCGGGTCGAGCTCGCGGCGGCGGGCGGGGTGATCGCCGTCGACGGCGAGCGTGAGCTGGAGCTGAAGAACGGCGAGAGCGCGTTCGTGGAGCTGCGCTCGGAGGGGCCGTGGTGTGTGGACGTCCGCGCGACCATGGCGGAGGCGGCCCGCCGGGGGCTGCTCCGCACGACCACCGCGGCGGCGCCGGGCAAGGAGCGCCGAAGATGACCGGGCTTCTGCGCGAGGCGTACCGGATGATGCGCACGATCCGGGTCTTCGAACAGTGCGTGCACGACGCTTCCGCCCGTGGCGAACTCCCCGGTGCCGAACGGCTCCACGCCGGTGACGAGGCCGCGGCCACCGGAGTCTGCCTGCATCTCGACGAGCGGGACGCGATCGCCGGCACCCAGCGCGGATACGGCCACTGCATCGCCGGCGGTGTCGACGTCAAGGGCATGATGGCCGAGCTGTACGGCCGTCGCACCGGCTCCCGCCGTCGCGGGGGCGGTGCCCTGCACATCGCCGATCTCGCGCGGGGCATGCTCGGCGCGAACGGCGTGCTCGGCGGCCCGAGCCTGATCTGCGGCACCGCGCTCGCCGCGAAACAACAGGGCACCGGCGGTGTCGGTGTCGCGTTCTTCGGTGACGGCGCGAGCGGGGACGGCGCGACCCTCGAGGCGCTGCACCTGGCCACGACCTGGTGCCTGCCGGTGCTCTTCATCGCCGAGAACACCGCCTGGCCCCGGCCGTCGCGTGGCTGGTCGGTGGCCTCGGACAGCATCGCCGACCGCGCCGCCGCGTTCGGCATGCCCGGCGAGATCGTCGACGGGCTCGACTTCTTCGCCGTCTACGAAGCCGCCGGTGAAGCCATCGTCCGCGCGAGGAACGGCGGCGGGCCGACGCTCATCGAGGTCCGGCGGTTCGCGATCCCGCCGGGGTGCGCGTACGGCGGCTGCCTGGAACGGTTCCGTGGCACGGTCCTCGACGGCGGACTCGAAGAGTCCATTTTGGACAGAATCGACGGCGAGGTGGCCGCGCTCGTCGCGGCCTCTGTCGCCGAAGCGAAAGCGGCGCCGGAACCGGCTTCGGCCGATCTGGAAACCGGCGCCTGAGTTCTCCCGTCGAGAGGAGCGGCCGATGGCCCGCGCGATCAGCTACCGCGACGCGATCATCGAGGCGCTGACGCAGGAGATGACGCGGGACGTGTCGGTCATCGTGCTCGGGGACGACGGGATTTCCGCGCCGGGACTTTCCGTCCGCTTCCCCGGCCGGGTGCTGGGCATGCCCGGCTCCGGCTCCGCGTTCGTCGGCGCGGCGATCGGGGCCGCGAGCCGGGGGCAGCGGCCGGTCGCGGAGCTGGTGTTCGGCGGCATCGGCTTCGACCAGATCTTCGGCCAGGCGGCGACGTTCCGCTCCCTGTTCGGCGGCACCGCGAGCACCCCGCTGGTGGTCAGGATGGCTTACGGGGCCGGGCCGTGCCCGTATCCGATCTTCACCCACCTCCCCGGCCTCAAGGTGGTCGTCCCTGCGACGCCGTACGAGGCTAAAGGCCTTATGGTGCAAGCGATCCGTGATGATGACCCGGTAATCTTCTGTGAGCACAAGGGTTTGTCCGACGTCGTCGGAGAAGTCCCTTGTGACAGCTATGCTCTGGCATTCGGAGTCGCGAACATCGTCCGCTCCGGCGAGGATGTCACGCTGGTCGCGCTCGGCCGGATGGTGCCGGTCGCCGAGCAGGCCGCGTGCGAACTGGCGGCGTCCGGAATAGCCGCCGAGGTGATCGATCCCCGCACCACGAGCCCGCTCGACACCGCGACGATCCTCGGCAGCGTCGGCCGCACCGGACGGCTGGTCGTCGTCGACGAGGCGTCGCCGCGGTGCAATCTCGCCACGGACATCTCCGCGTTGGTGGCGAAGGAGGCGTTCGGCGCGTTGCGCGCGCCGATCGAGATGGTGACGCCGCCGCACACCCCGATGCCCTTTTCGCGGGTGTTGGAGAATCCCTACCCGCCGGACATCCAGCGTGTCGTCAACGCCGCCAAAACCGTCGCCTGCTGGCGCCGGTGACGGTCCTCACGCGAGGAAATCCCTGCGTACGCCCTAGGAATCTCGGACTCCGTAGTGCAGACTCCCTCTGCGAGCACTGGGAGCGGCAGTGGGACTACGGAGCCTCGAGGCAGCGTTGCCGGCTGGGGTCGATCCCCGGCAGCACGCGCGCGCCCTCGCCCGCATCCATGACGCCGCGCTGTCGGGCAGGGCCCTGCCTGGCAGGCCGCGGCCGGTGATCGGCGCCTCCTGGCAACGGATGCGGCAACTGGGCATGGACCCGGACCGCGGCGCGGGCGGACCCCGGCTCAAGATCGAGGAAATCGAGGAACGCCGCAGGCGGTGCGGGCTGGCCGAGGTGCTCCCCACCCTGCGCGGCGGCCTGCTCGCGATGGCCGAGCAGGCCGCGCACATCATGGTCGTCACCGACGCCGACGGACGGATCCTGTGGCGCGAGGGCAGCGCGCCGGTGCGGCGCCGCGCCGACGCCATCGGGTTCAGCGAAGGCGTCGACTGGCACGAGAACGCCGTCGGCACCAACGCGATCGGGACGGCACTCGTCGCGCGGCAGCCCGTCCAGGTCTACTCCGCGGAGCACTACGTCCGCGCGCAGCACGACTGGACCTGTGCCGCGGTGCCCCTGTGCGACCCGCGCGACGGGCAGCTGCTCGGCGCGGTCGATCTCTCCGGTCCGGCTTCGACGGTGCATCCGACGACGTTGGCGCTGGTCGACGCCGTCGCCCAGCTCGCGGAGGCCGGGCTGCGGTCCACCCACGGGACGGAGCTGGAACGGCTGCGCGGTATCGCCGTCCCGGTGCTGGCGAAGGTGCGGGGACGCGCGGTCGTCGTCGACCGGCACGGCTGGGTCGCGGCCACCGCCGGGCTCGCCCCTGTCGACCGGATCGCGCTGCCCACCGGCTGTTCGCCGGGCCGGGCCTGGCTGCCCGCGTACGGGAGTTGCCAGATCGAGCCGCTGCCTAGCGGCTGGCTCGTGCGGCTCGCCGATGGCGGCGACGCGGCCGACGCACAGCCCACTCGCGTCGTGCTCGACGTCCGCGTGCCGCGCGAGCCGACGCTGACCGTGTCCGGTGACACGGGTACCTGGACGCACCGGCTCAGCCCGCGGCACGCCGAGATGCTGTACGTGCTGGCTTGCCGCAGGGACGGCCGGTCGGCGTCGGAACTTTCGCTCGACCTCTTCGGCGACGCCGCGCGGACGGTCACCGTGCGTGCCGAGATGTCCCGGCTGCGGCGGCATTTCGGCGGCATCCTCGGCGGGCGCCCGTACCGGTTCGCCGACGACGTCGAAGTGGTGATCGAACGGCCAGCCGATCCGGCCGAGGTGCTGCCGCATTCACTGGCGCCCGCCATCCGCGGCTGAGCGGATCTCCACCCGCGCCTCCACCCGTCGACGGTCCCGCTCCACCCGGCCCCGTACCTAGCGTGATCGCCACGAACAAGGCGGCCCATGCCGAGGGGCGGGAACGAGGGGGAAGGATGAAGATGGTGATCGGACTGGTGGTGGTCGGCCTGATCGTGCTGATCGGGTTCATCGCCTACCGGTTGATCCTGGTGGAGCTGATCACGAAGATGAGCGATCACCACTGACAGGCGAGACCACGGGCCGGAGGGGATGTGGCGAGGCGAGGGCGGCCGCTGCTGCCGGACACGATCGCGCCGAGCTGGCTCGTCGTGCAGCTGCTCGGCACGCTCTTCGTCGTCGCGACGTTGCTCACCGGGCGGGAGTCGCAATCGTGGATCTGGGTGTGTTACGGCGTTTCCGCCGCACTGTGGCTGGGATTCGTGGCGACAGCACACTGGCGGCCGGTTCCGGCGGCGGTGCTGCTGGCCGTGGCCAGCGTGGTGCCCGCGGCGGTGCTCGGCTGGGCGCAGGACTCGTCGGCGATCATCCTGTGCGTCATCGCGCTCGGCAGGCTCGCGACCCTGACGAGGGTCAGTGTCACGGCCATCGTCGGCATGGCGCTGCTGGACATCACGCTGGTCCTGTCCACCAGCGCGTTCGCCGGGGCGAGCATGACCGAGGCGGCGACCGACGTCGGGATCATGCTGCTGCTGTTGCTGATCGGCCTCAACCGCCGCCAGTACGAGGTGCAGGCGGCGCAGGCCGAGCAGCTGCTGGAGCAGACCCGGCTCGCACAGGCCGAGCACGCGCGGGCCGCCGCGCTCGACGAACGCACGCGCATCGCGCGGGAACTCCACGACGTCCTCGCGCATTCCCTTGGGGCACTGGGTGTCCAGCTTGAACTGGCCGAGGCGCTGCTCGCCGAGAAGTCCGATGTGGACGGTGCATTGCGGACGGTCCGGCGCTCCCGGCGGCTCGCCGCCGACGGGCTCGCCGAAGCACGCGACGCGGTCGCCGCGCTGCGTCGCGACGTCCTGCCGCTGGCCGAAGCGCTGACCGCCGTCGCCGACGCGCACGCCCGTGATCACGCGGTGAGCGTGGATTTCGCCGCGACCGGACAGGTGCGGCCGCTGCCCTCGGCGGCGGTGGTGTCGCTCGTGGGGGTCGCGCGAGAGGCGCTGACCAACGCCGGGAAACACGCGCCGGACCAGCCGGTCACGGTGCGGCTGGCGTACGAGTCCGACCTCGTCCGGCTCTCCGTGAGCAGTGCTCTCGTTGCGGCCGGGCGCGCTCAGTCCGGTGAAGGCGGATTCGGGCTGACCGGGATGCGGGAGCGCCTCGCGCTCGCCGGTGGCACGCTGACGTCCGGCCCCAGCGACGGGGAGTGGCGAGTGGTGGCGGAGGTGCCGGCGTGATCAGGGTCGTCGTCGTGGACGATCAGCAGGTGGTGCGCGAAGGACTCGTCGCGCTGCTCGGGCTGCTGGACGATGTGGACGTCGTCGGCTCGGCCGCCGACGGACGGCAGGCGCTCGCCCTGCTCGGCACGACACCCGCCGATGTCGTGCTGATGGACCTGCGGATGCCCGAACTCGACGGCGTCGCGGCGACCCGCATGATCACCCGTGACCACCCCGGCATCGCCGTCGTCGTGCTGACGACGTACGCCGACGATGTGTCCATTGCGGACGCTCTGCGCGCCGGGGCCCGGGGTTACCTGACCAAGGACGCGGGCCGCGCCGAGATCGGCGCGGCACTGCGCTCGGCCGCCGCGGGGCAGGCGATCTTCGACGCCAAGGTGTCGGAGCGCCTCGTGGCCGCGCTGGACGCCCGGCCCGCCACCCGCGCGAAGCCGTCGCTGCCGGACGGCCTGACCGCCCGCGAGGCGGAGGTCGTCGGGCTCATCGCCCGCGGGCTGACGAACGCGGAGATCGCCGCCGAGCTGTACATCGGCGAGACGACCGTGAAGACGCACATCAACAACGCCTTCGCGAAGATCGGCGTGCGGCATCGCGCCGAAGCCGTCCGCTACGGCCTGGACCACGAGCTGTAGCCCCGGCTTTCTCCACCTCGATCTCCACCCGCGGGGCGTCCCGGTCCACCCTTGCCAGAACCTATTTTCGTTCTCCGAAGCGTGAAGCGGACAGCTGCGGAGGGAAAGCCATGGGACACATCGAAAACCTGGCCGAGGGCGGGAACACGAACCTCGGCGAGATCATGAACATCCTGCTGGTCCGGTTCGGGGTGATGGCCGCGGGGATCGCGGTGCTGGTGCTCGTCGTCTTCACCATCGCCGTCGTCCTCAAGCGCAGGGGCAAGCTCGGCGCCGCCCGGCGCTACGTGGAGCCGCTGGCCCGCGGTTACGTGGCGAACCGCGCGGCGCGGCGCGGCCGGGGCGGACGCCGGAGCGGCGGCTGGACGGGCGCTGTCGTCGAGGGCGTCGTGAAGTACGTCGACAACCAGGACGCCGGCCGGAATCGCCGCGACGACCGGGACGGCCCGCGGCGCTGATCCGCACGGAAACCGGGAAGGTGAGCGGAGATGGAACGGGTACTGGCCGAAGGCAACGGCGGCGAGATCATGGGCGAGCTGCTGCACGATTTCCTCATGAAGGGCGTCATCGTCGTCGTGCTCGTCGTGGTGGTGCTCATCGCCATGGTGGTGATCTGGAAGACCGTCGGCAAGAAGCGGGACTGAGGTCCCGTCACGAAGCGGACGGATCGCGGAGCAGCGGTTCGGCGACCTTCGCCAGGTGGTCGAGGTGTTCCAGGGCCTCGGCCTCGGGCAGCGTCGGCATCAGGAACGACACCTCGTCGACACCGGCGTCGGCGAAACCCCGCACCAGCTCGAGGTCGGCGGGCGCGCCGAAGACGCTGATCCGGACGTCGGCCCGGCCCTGATCCGCGAGCCAGGAACGCACCCGGCGTAGCTCGTCGAGCGGGGTCACGGAATGCGGCAGCCAGCCGTCCGCGTGCTCGGCGAGCCGCTTGAGCCCCGCCGGCCCCTGGCCCGCGACATAGATCGGCGGATGTGGTTTCCGTACCGGCTTCGGCCAGGAGAAGACCGGGTCGAAGTCGATGTGCTCGCCGTGGAACTCCGCCTCGTCCTTGGTCCAGATCTCCTTGAGCGCGCGAAGCTGCTCGGTCAGCAATGCGCCCCGCGTGCGCGGATCGACGCCGTGGTTGCGCATCTCCTCGATGTTCCAGCCGGCGCCGACCCCGAACACCACTCGGCCGTTCGAGAGGAAATCGAGGCTGGCGATCTCCTTCGCCGTGTAGAACACGTCGCGCTGGATCATCAACGCGACCGCGGTGCCCAGCCGGAGGTTCGAGGTGGCGGACGCGACGGCGGTCAGCGCGATGAACGGATCGAGGTTACGCGCGGCGCCGCGCGGCAGTTCGCCGCCGGGATACGGGGTTTCCCTGCTGACCGGGATGTGGGAATGCTCCGGGAGGAACAGGGAGTGGAACCCGCGCTCCTCGATCGCCGCCCCCAGCACGTGCGGCCGGATACCTTCGTCGGTCACTGATGTCGCGATCCCGAAGTCCATACCGGGCAACGACTCCGCGGGACACCCGAATATTCCGGCAGACGAGGCCGTCAGGCCGCGGGTGACCGTTCCGTGACCTTCACGCGATACCGCCCGGGGGTAATACCGAACTCCCGCTCGAAGGCGTGCGAGAGGGCGTACGGGCTGCCGTAACCGACTCGGTCCGCGATGGTGGCCAGGGTGTCGGGAGTGTCCCTGAGCAGAGTGGCCGCGAGGGTCAGGCGCCACCAGGTGAGGTACGCCATCGGCGGGCGGCCGACCAGGGTGGTGAACCGGCGCGCCAGGGTGGGGCGGGAGACGTTCGCCTCCGCGGCCAGGCGATCGGTGGTCCAGGGCGCGGCCGGGTCCGAGTGCAGTGCCCGCAGGGCGGCGGCCGCCACCGGGTCGCTCAGCACGCGAGGCCAGGCCCCGCTGGTGGCCTCGTCGATCCATGACCGGATCACGTAGACGAAGAGAAGATCGAGCAGGCTCGGGAGCGCGACGCAGGCGCCGGGCCGTCGCTCGTCCAGTTCCCCGGCGAGCAGGTCGATCGCGGCGCGGAGTTCGGGGTGGCTGCCCACGCGATTGGGCAGGTGCACGACCCGGGGCAGTTCGGCCATGAGCGGGTGCAGGCGGCTGCAGTCGAGCCGGTACTTGCCACACAGCAGTTCCGTCTCGCCACGGTCGCGCGGTCCCGTCTCCGTGAGCCATCGCTCGAACGGCACCGTCCGTGTCGGCGCGTCCGCCGGGTCGACGCGGGAATCGGTGAGCACGTGGCCGGTGCCGTGGGGCAGCAGCACCACGTCGCCCACGCCGAGCGACACGGGATCGCCGCCGTCGGGCAGCAGACGGCAACTGCCTTTCAGAACGACGGCGAAGCCCGCTCCGACGTACGGGTCCAGCCGCACGCACCAGCTTCCGCTGATCCCGATCCGGTCGGACGAAGGGTGCCCGAGGCGTACGGCGGAGATCGCGTCGCTCACTACGTCCATGCCACGATCGTATTCCTCGCCTCAGGGATGAGACGAACGCGTATTTCGTTGAGCTGGATAAGCATTGAGACGATCGTCGCGGCTTTCTAGCGTTGGCCGCATGACAACGGAAAGCATCGTGCTGGGGGACGTCGAGATCATCCGGATCGTCGAGTGGCAGGGCCCGTTCATGCCCGTCGCCGACCTGGTTCCGGACGCCGCCGCCGAGGTGCGGAAGGACAACGCGGACTGGCTGGCACCGGACCACTGGGAGCCGGACAGCGACCGGGCGGTGCTCGCGGTGCAGTCCTGGGTGCTGCGCAGCGGCGGACGGACCGTCCTGGTCGACACCGGAGTGGGCAAGGGACGCGAACGCCCGGCTTCGCCGCCGTTCCACCACTGGCAGAGCGATCTCCTCGAACTCCTGGCGGACGCCGGTGTCCACCCGCGAGAGGTCGACGTCGTCGTCAACACCCACCTCCACGTCGATCACGTCGGCGGCAACACCGTCGACGCGAACGGCGAGTGGGTACCGGCTTTCCCCAACGCCGAGTACCTCATTCCGGCCGCCGACGACTTCCATTTCGGTCCGGACAACGGGTATGGGAACACCGCACGGGAGGACGAACGCCTCATCCACGAAGACAGCATCGCGCCCCTGCACCGGGCGGGGCAGGCCGTGCTGTGGGACGGCAGCCATCGCATCGACGAACACCTTACCCTCGAGTCCGCGCCCGGCCACACACCCGGTTCGTCCGTGCTGCGCCTGAACTCCGGCAGCGACCGGGCGGTCTTCGTCGGGGATCTGGTGCACAGCCCGATCCAGCTCCTCGAGCCCTCCTGCAACAGCAGTGCCTGCCTGGCACCGGACCAAGCGGCGGCCAGCCGCCGCCGGGTTCTCGAGCGGGCAGCCGACGAACGGGAACTGCTCGTCCCCGCGCACTTCGCCGGTGCCGGCGCCGTGGAAGTCCGGCGGGAGAACGGGAAACTCGCCCTCGGTTCCTGGGCGGCGACCGGCACGCGCTGAGCAGCGTCGGTGGCGTCCTCCCGCACTCGGCGACGGCCATCGTGCCGACATGCCGACGACCGGGTGTTCGTCGGCGCACACTTGTGCTCATGCAGGGCGAACCAGGTGACGAGAAGCGTGGTGCGGTAGACCGGGAAGCCACCGGGAACGCGCGATACGAACAGGAGGTGGCCGCGGACGAACGCGAGCAGGCCGCGGACGAACGCGAACTCGCCGCCGACGAACGGGAGCAGGCCGCCGATGTGCGGGAGCGGATCGCGGACGATCGGGAGAGCCGTGCCGACGCGCGGGAGGAGGAGCTTGCCGGGTGGGAGCAGCGGCTGGACCGGCGAGATCGTGTGCGTGGTGCGCCCGTCGCCAGTTCGTGGGAGCGCGGACAGGAGGCCACGGTGCGGGCTCGCGCGCTCCTGGTGGCCAGCATGGCGCGGTTGGATCGCAGCGAGGAGGCGTTGCGCCGCGCGCGGCAGTGGCAGGAGCGGGAGCAGGACGCGGTCGACCGCGAGGTCGCGGCCTCGCGACGTGAGCTGCCCTCTTCGCAGGAGCGGCAAACAACGGGAGCCCTGCTGGCCGCCGCGGCCGAGGCGCTGCGAACGCAGCTCGTCGCGACGGCCCGCGAGCTGGCCGAGGTGGAGGAATCCGTGGCGGACCATCATGATCGGCTCGCCAAGGCGGATTCGGGCGGCGGGGAGGACCTGCGCCGGGCCGAGGCCGCGCGGACCAGGGCCCTGACGGCGCGCGAGACAGCCGAACGGTTCCTGCCCTGATACCGCGCGTCATGGTGTGGCTGGGGGCTGTACCTGTCACCGAACGTCGGCTAAGACCCGTATTCGCCGGGCGGCGTGGGGCGAGGCTCGCGGCCATCGGGTCCATGCCGGAAGGTGAGATGGTGAGGCCGGTGGTCCCTGCCTGCCGAGTCGATCGAGTGATCCCCGCTCCCACCACACGCCGTCAACTGGTCCGCACTCACCATCGCAGCGGCCGGCGAGATCGGTGTCCGACCAACCTGAGCAATCGGCACCCAGTCCTGGACAGCGGCATTGCTCGCTCTGGCGTTCGACCCGATCGGCCGAACCGGGTGTCCAGTCCGTTGTGGACAGTGCGTTCCCCGCGCCGCGCTTCGAGCGGGTTGGGGACCGCGCCCGTGCCCTGCGGCTAAGGTGACCACGGTCAGGTAGGACTTGGGGAGGATCGGCGATGACGACGACCGCGACGCAGCCCGCGCCGCCGGGCGGCCCCGGCGCTCCGCCGCCCGAAGAAGGCCGCAGCGGAATCGCCGGTCTGCTCGAACTGCCGGGGCAGGCGGTGCGCGCCGTCACGCGGTCCGCGGCGACCACCCCCGGCAGGCTGACCGTGATCGCCGTCGGGCTCGTCCTGCTCTCCCTGCTGGCCGGTCTCGTCGCGACGTTGTCCGTGCAGGGACGCAAGAACACGATCAACGGCCTCATCGAGCACCGCGAACCCCTGGCCGCCGCGGCACAGCAGGTCTACCGCGCGCTTTCGGACGCGGACGCCACGGCGGCGAGCGCGTTCCTTTCCACCGGCACCGAGCCGCCCGAGCTGCGTCAGCGCTACGAGCGGGCTGTCGCCGAGGCGGGAGCGGCGCTGGCGAAGGCGGCGTCGGACTCCGCGGACGTCACCGAGGCGGCCGCCCAGGTCGACGTGCTCAGCCAGCGGCTCCCGGTCTACACCGGACTCGTCGAGACCGCGCGGGCGAACAACCGCCAGGGTTTCCCGGCGGGCGCGTCCTATCTCCGCGAAGCGTCCGAGCTGATGCGGGCGAAGCTGTTGCCCGCCGCGCAGGAGCTCTACAAGGTCGACACCCTGCGCCTCGCCGACGAGCAGGACGACGCGACCGGATTCCCGTGGCTCGCGACCCTGCTGGTGCTGGTGCTGCTCGCCGCGCTGATCGTCACCCAGGTGTACCTGACCCGGCGGACCAACCGCCTGCTGAACGTCGGCCTCGTGGTCGCGACCGTGTGCGTCGCGGTCTCACTGCTGTGGGGCGCGGCGGCACTGATCGTCCAGGGCGTGTTCGTCGGGAACGGCCAGGACAACGGAACCCGTCAGGTCGACGCGCTGGTGCGGACGCGGATCACCGCGCTGCAGGGTCGCGCGGACGAGACGCTGACGCTGGTCGCGCGCGGCGACGGCGGCGGGTACGAAAAGGACTTCGCCGGGCTCGCCGTCCAGCTCGTCGGCCAGGACGGCAGGAGCGGCCTGCTGGGCGAGGCCCGCGGCCTCGCGAACGGTGGTGACGCCGCGGGCAAGATCGACGAAGCCTCGCAGGCGGCGGCCGACTGGTTGAAGGCACACAAGGAAGTGCGGCGCTTCGACGACGACGGCCAGTACTCCGACGCCGTCGACCTCGCCATCCGCCACGACCGGCAGAACGGCGCGGCCCCGGCGTTCCAGCGGCTCGACGACAGCCTGCAGGCAGCGATCAACGTGGGACGCCAGGCGTTCCTCGACGACACGCGCGCGGGCGATCGCGCGCTCACCCTGCTGGCCCCCGGCCTCGCGGTGCTGGCCGTGGTGGCCGCGGCCGGTGCGACGATGGGGATCCGGGAACGGCTGAGGGAGTACCGTTGAGCAAGCGGAATGTCGTGCGGGCGGGTGTGCTCGCCGCGGTCGCGGTGCTGGCTGGGTCGTTGTCGGCCTGCGGGAGCGCGGGCAAGCCGATGGATCCGGCCCCGGTCAGCGACGCCGCCTGGCCGCAGCCCGCGCACGTGGCGGGTGGCGAGACCGGGGCGGGCGGGTCGTCGGACACCAGCTGCAACCCACTGGCCAGCCTCGCGCCGACCGGGGGCACGGCGATCCCGGCCGGCTCGACGATGGCGAAGATCAAGGAACGCGGGAAGCTGATCGCCGGGGTCGACCAGACGACGTATCTGTTCGGTTCCCGCAATCCGACGACCGGCAACCTCGAAGGCTTCGACATCGACATGGTCAACGAGGTCGCCGACGCGATCTTCGGCGGCCACGAGGGCAAGGTGCAGTTCCGCGCGATCACCTCGGGCCAGCGCGAGGACGTGCTGACCGGCCACCAGGTCGACATCGTCGTGCGGACCTACAGCATCACCTGCGCGCGCAAGAAGGTCGTCAACTTCTCGTCGGTGTACTACGTGGCGGGGCAACGGATCCTGGCGCCGAAGGAAGCGAAGGTCGCCACGCTGGCCGACTTGTCGGGCAAGCGCGTCTGCGCGGCGAAGAAGTCGACGCCGCTGACGAAGATCACCACCGACCCGGCGAAGGTCGTCCCGGTGTCGGTGGACAACTGGTCCGACTGCCTGGTGATGCTCCAGCAGGGCCAGGTGGACGCCGTGTCGACCGACGACACGATCCTCGCCGGCATGGCCGCGCAGGATCCGCAGCGGATCGAGATCAAGGGGCCGCGGTTCACGACGGAGAACTACGGCATCGGCATCCCGAAGGAAAACGACGACATGGTGCGGTTCGTCAACGCCGTGCTGGAGAACGTGCGCAAGGGCGACTGGCAGAAGAGCTACGACTCCTGGGTCGGCAAGCCGCTCGGCGCGGCGAGCCCGCCCGCCGCGCAGTACCAGTGACCGTGTGTGCCGTCCCGCTGTCGCGAACGGCCCGTTCACGCGCACGGCGGGCACCGCTGGACCGTTCGTGCCCCACTAGGATCGATGGCGGACTTCGTCGCGGTGAAAACGGGAGGTAGCAGTGTCGGAGGAACCACGCCGTCCCCGGCACGCGGCACCGGACGAACCGGAGGAGCGTGCCCAGCCCGTCGAGCCCGCCGGGAGTTCGGGCTGGACGCCGCCCCCGCCGGTGCGCTGGGACACGCCGGAGCCGTCCATTTCCGGCCGCCTCGACGGCACGCCGGAGGAGGAGCCCCGGAAACGCCCCTCCGGGAGTGACGCGGAAACCGTCTTCCACGCGCCCGTGCGGCGTCCGGCCACTCCGCCGCGTGGCCAGCCGCAGGCCCAGCCGCCACGCCCGCCCCGGCAACCGCCGTCCGGTGCGGACGATCCGACCAGGCCGCCGGGTGAGCTGAACCCGGTCGCCCAGCCGACCCAGGCGGTGCGTCCCGCCGCGAACGTCGCGCAGCCGACGAGCGTGCTCGCCGCGCCGACGCCGGAAACGCAGAGCATCATGCCGCCCGCGCCGCGCGCCGACGCCGGCGCGGAGCCGCTGCCGGACCCCGGCACCGAGAGCGTCCTGCCCGAGCGGTCCAGTGAGGGGCACGGGACCGGCAGCCGCGGCACCGGCACGGGAACCGGCACCGGCACCGGGACCGGCACCGGTTCGGGCGGTGGCGCGTTTCCCGGAACCTCGCGCCGGACGTCCTCGCGGACGTCGCGGCGGTCCCGGCGCGGCAGGCTCGGCGCCGGTCTGGTCGAGGTGCCGCCGGTGCCCTACCGCGACCCGTCGACCGCGGTGCTCGAGAACCCGGTGGTGTCGGAGGAGAAACGCTTCTGCGGCAGTTGCAACGCGAAGGTCGGCCGCGGCAAGGACGGCGAGCCCGGCTCGCCCGAGGGCACCTGCGCGAACTGCGGCGCGCCGTTTTCCTTCATTCCCAAGCTGAAGCCGCACGAGCTGGTCGGTGGCCAGTACGAGGTGCTCGGCGCGCTCGCCTACGGCGGTCTCGGCTGGATCTACCTCGCGCAGGACCACAACGTCAGCGACCGGTGGGTCGTCCTCAAAGGACTGATCGACACCGGTGACGCGACGGCGATGGCCGCCGCGGCCAACGAGGAACGGTTCCTGGCCGAGGTCGAGCACCCGAACATCGTCAAGATCCACAACTTCGTGCAGCACCCGGACCCGCAGACCGGGAACTCCGTCGGTTACATCGTGATGGAGTACGTCGGCGGCCAGTCGCTGCGCCAGCTCGCGCTCGCCCACCACCGCGAGACCAAGCGGCCGGAGCCCCTGCCGATCGGCCAGGTCATCGCGTACGGTCTCGAGATCCTTCCCGCGATCGGCTACCTGCACTCGCAGAACCTGCTGTACTGCGACCTGAAGCCGGACAACGTCATCCAGACCCACGAGCAGCTGAAGCTGATCGACCTCGGCGCGGTGCGCCGGATGGACGACTACGAGAGCCCGCTGTTCTTCACCACCGGCTACAGCGCGCCCGAACTGGCGAAGCAGGGCGCGTCGGTCGCGTCGGACCTGTACACGGTCGGCCGGACGCTGGCCGTGCTGAGCTTCGAGTTCGTCGGCTACACGACGAAGTACAAGTCGACGCTGCCCGGGCCCGACGTGGTCCCGTTGTTCGCGTTGTTCGGCTCGTACCACCGCTTCCTCAAGCGCGCGACGCACGCCGACCCGGACCGCCGGTTCGTCTCCGCCGAGGAGATGGCCGATCAGCTGACCGGGGTGCTGCGCGAGATCATGGCGATGGGCACCGGCAAGCCGCGGCCCGGCGCGTCGACGGTCTTCGGGCCGGAGAGCCGCACATTCGGCGTGGACATGGTCGTCCCGGAACCCGGCGCGAGCGTGCCGCTGCCCGAGCCGGTCGAGGTCGTCTCCGGCCTGCCGCTCCCGCAGGTCGACACGGACGACCCGGCGGCGGGTGTGCTGGCCACGACCACCGCGCTCGACCCGAAGGGCGCGATCGAGGCGCTCGCGGGCGCGCCGCGCGAGTCCATCGAGGTGCGGCTGCGCATCGTGCGGGCGCGGATCGAGCTGGGCGAGCTGGTCGAGGCGCAGCGGCAGCTGCAGGCCGCGCAGTACCTGGCGATCAGGGCCGGTTTCCCGCACGACTGGCGGATCGACTGGTACCGCGGCCTCATCGAGCTGGCCGGCGGACGTCCGCGCGTCGCGCACGTCGCCTTCGACGCGGTGTACGACGACCTGCCCGGCGAGATCGCGCCGAAGCTGGCGCTGGCCGTCAGCGCCGAAGGCGTCGGCGACTACTTCGGCGCCGCGCGGTTCTACGAGCTGGTGTGGCGAACGGACCGGTCGTACGTGAGTGCCGCCTTCGGGCTCGCCAGGGTGTACCTGGCGCAGGGCGCGCGGGCGAGCGCGATCGAGGTCCTGGAGGCGGTGCCGCCGTCGTCGACGCACTACGTCGACGCGCAGGTCGCGGCGATCAAGATCAAGACCAGGGTCAACGGCGGCGGCAAGGAGCCTGCCGGTGTCTCCGAGCGCGATCTCGTGGACGCCTCGGGCAGGCTCGAACGACTGAGCCTGGACGCCGAGCGCCGCACCCGCCTGTCCGCCGAGGTCCTGGAAGCCGCGCACGACTGGCTGCGCGCGCCGGGGCAGACCGGCGCGTCGGCGGGCGTCCGGGTGCTGGGCTGCGCGCTGGAGGAGCGGGACCTGCGCTTCGGTCTGGAACGCTGCTACCGCACGCTGGCCCGGCTGGCGGGGACCACGAAGGAACGCGTCGACCTGGTCGACCGCGCCAACGCCATCCGGCCGAGGACCCTGACGTAAGCGGTGGACCAGGCCCGCTCGGGGCCCGCTCTCGGCGCGTCGAAATCCGCGTGACCGCCGTCGCCGGGCGCGAGACGTAGGTCATATCCGCCGCTGTCACATCGGGCCGCGCTGCACCGTCAGTGCTGTGAAACCACCGAAACAGCACTGGGAGCGCATCATGGAAGCTCGGTTGAACATCTTCGGCAACGCGGCCGCGGGCAAGGTCATGCGGTACTTCGGCTCGGCGGGCAAGGTGATCACGGACTCGGCGCTGCCCGCCGCGACGCAGGAGCTCGTGAAGATCCGGGCGAGCCAGATCAACGGCTGCGGCATGTGCCTCGACATGCACACCAAGGACGCCGCGGCCGCGGGGGAGACCGCGGTGCGCCTCGCCATGATCGCGGCCTGGCGCGAGGCCACGGTCTTCACCGAGGCCGAGCGCGCGGCACTGGAGCTAACCGAGCAGGGCACCCGCATCGCGGACGCCGCGGGCGGCGTCTCCGACGAGGTGTGGGCGAACGCGGCCAAGCACTACGACGAGGACCAGCTCGTCGCCCTGGTGTCCCTGATCGCCCTGATCAACGCCTACAACCGGCTGAACGTCATCAACCAGCAGCCCGCGGGTGACTACCGGGTCGGCCAGTTCGGCTGACCGGGGGAAACGGTCCGGAGGGCGGCCGGGGCATCGGGTGCCGTCCTCCGGACCGCCGTCACTCCCGAAATCGGGGAGAGCAGGACCACCGTCGCGCGCTACGTTCTGATCTCCGCCCGGCGCGGGCTTCCGCGCCGGGTGTCTGGGATTCCGAACGACTGGGGAGAGAACATGCGCATGCGCACCATCACCGTCGTGGTCGCCATGGCCGCGGCGGCCGTCGCGACCGGAGCCGCGGCCGTCCCCGCCAGTGCCGCGGAGGCACCGGCCATCATCGGCGGCGGGAACGTGTCCGCAAAGGACTATCCGTGGATGATCGCGTTGTACGGCAGCGATCACAAGTTCCACTGCGGTGGCGAGCTCATCGCCCCGGACAAGGTGCTCACCGCCGGGCACTGCACCGGCAACGTCGAGGCGGTCCAGGGCCGCGACGACGTCACCAAGGGCGGCGGCACGAGCTACAAGGTGATCCGGCACGACCGCAATCCGCACTTCAAGCAGGTCGGCGACCCGAAGGGCGACGACATCAAATGGGGTGACGTCGGCGTGCTCACGCTGGACCGCCCGGTTCGCGGTGTCCAGCCGATCGGCTTCGTCAAACAGGGCGAGACCGGCCCGTACGCCGCGGGTACCGCGGCCCAGATTCTCGGCTGGGGTAAGGACAAATCGGGCAAGATCGGCCATCTGAAGAAGGCGGGTGTCCCGATCGTGAGCGAGGCCCAGTGCAAGCAGGCGTACGGCAAGGACTTCGACGCCCGCGAAATCGTCTGCGCGGGCAACTGGTCGGCTGGCGGCGTCGACGCGTGCAGCAACGACAGTGGTGGTCCGCTCCTGGTCGGCGGCCGGGTTGCCGGCATCGTGTCGGCGGGTCGCGGCTGCGCCCAGGCGCACAACCCCGGCACGTATGCCCGACTGGCGAGTTACGCCGATTGGGTGCGTGCGAGGTAGTACAGAAGGAGTCCGAAGGCCTGGCTCGTGGGGCGGCGCGCGCCGCCCCACGAGAGGCCGGTCAGGGGTTGATTTCCCAGTCGCGCTCTTCGCGGGCACGCTTGGCCTTCTCGTGGGCGGCGGCCAGCTTCTCCAGTGCCTGCGGGTCGCCGTGGGTGCTGAAGTGCTCGAAGCCGACGACCACGAACAACGCCCGCGCGCTGACCGCGATCGGGCCGTCCTCGGCGTCGAGGCGCCCGTTGGCGCTGACGTAGATCTTGCGCCCGGCGATGCCGTCGAGCCGCGTCGCGATGTACAGGGTCGACCCGACCGGCACGGGCCGCCGGAAGTCGGTCTCGAGCTTCCCGGTCACCGCGGGCCTGCGCAGCAGGTTCCCGACCGTCGAACCGAGGGCCTCGTCGAACGCGCAGGCCAGCAGCCCGCCGTGGGCGAGGCCCGGCGCGCCCTGGTGCGCGGCGGTCACGGTGAACTTCGAGTGCACCGTCTGCCCCTCGCCGACCCGCGACCGCAGGTGCAGACCGGATTCCACCTCGTCGCCGCAGCCGAAGCACTCGCCGAAGTGCACACCCAGCTCCGTGCCGGCGGGCGGTGCCTTCGGATGGGCCTCGGCGGGCTCCACCGGCACCGGCGGCCAGGGTTGAGAAACACGACTCATGAATTGACGTTAACTCGACAGTGGTTACTCGCCGCACGCGACCCACGCGCCGTCGGCCTGCACCGTGAGCGCTCCGTAGTCGGAAATTGCCGAACCGTAGATCATTTCCGATTCGTTCTGCCGAGACGGCTCCGTCACGCAAGACTGGGTCGATGAGCTCGAAAGAAACCGTTGCACGCGGAGGAGGTCGTCGCGGGGATGAGTGACGCAGTAGCGCAAAAGCCGGAGGTGGACCAGAGAACGGTCAGGCGGGCGGTCATCGCGTCCGCGATGGGGAACGCGACGGAGTGGTACGACTACGGCGTCTTCACCTCGGGCGCGATCGCCACCAGCATCGGCACGGTGTTCTTCCCCGGCGAGGGCAACGCGGTGCTGAAGTCGCTCGCGCTCGTCGCGGTCGGCTTCATCGTCCGCCCGTTCGGTGGGGCGTTCTTCGGGCCGCTGGGGGACAAGCTCGGCAGGCAGAAGGTCCTGGCGATCACGATCCTGCTGATGTCCGGGTGCACGTTCCTGGTCGGCTGCCTGCCGACCTACGCCGGTCCGTACAGCATGGGCATCGCGGCCCCGGTCGCCGTCTTGCTGCTGCGGCTGATCCAGGGCTTCTCCACCGGCGGTGAGTACGGCGGGGCAGCGACGTTCATCGCCGAGTACGCGCCGACCAAACGCCGGGGGTTCTTCGGCAGCTTCCTGGAAATGGGCACGCTCGGCGGGTACGTGCTGGGCAACGTGGTCGTGCTGGCCGTGACCCTGTCGCTCCCGCACGACCAGGTCGAGGCGTGGGGCTGGCGGATCCCGTTCTTCGTGGCGCTCCCGCTGGGCCTAATCGGTCTCTACCTGCGGTCGAAGCTGGAGGACACGCCGGAGTTCCGCAGGCTGGAGGCGTCCGGGAAGAAGCCGGAGAAGGCGCCGCTGCGGGAGACGCTGACCCGCAACTGGCGGATGATCCTGAACCTCATCGGGATCGTGCTCCTGCTCAACATCGCCGACTACATGCTCCTGACGACGATGCCGACCTACTTCACCGACACGCTCAAGATCAACGACAACACCTCGACGCTGATCATCATCGGGGTGGAGCTGGTGCAGATGGCGATCATCCTCCCGCTCGGCGCGCTGTCCGACCGGATCGGCCGGAAACCGCTGCTGCTCACGGCGGCGATCGGGTTCGCGGTGCTGAGCTGGCCCTCGATCAAGCTGATGCAGTCGGGCAGCATCCTGTGGCTGGTCGTCGGCTTCCTGATCGTGGCGGTGCTGCTGGTGTTCATGCTGGCGGTGATCGGCTCGACGTTCCCGGCGATGTTCCCGACCCGCGTGCGATACGGCTCGTTCGCGATCGGCTACAACGTCTCGACGTCGATCTTCGGTGGTACCTGCGGTGTCATCGTGACCGCGTTGATCAAGAGCACCGGCAACGCCGACTGGCCGGCGTACTACCTGATCATCGCGGCGTTGATCGCGATCGTGCCGATCCTCAAGATCCCGGAGACGTCCCAGGTGCCGATCGAGCAGATCGACACCGCGGACAGCGGCGACGCACTGGTCGGTGCCAAGCGCTGACACCGTCACCGGCCGAACGCGGAAGTGGGGGCGGGGCGCGGGTGGTGGGGGGGGTAGGGGGAGGGGGGGGGTGGGTGGGGGGGTGGGGAGCGCGACGCGGGGGGGGGGGTCGCGGAGAGTGAGACA
>NZ_JBHYIQ010000021.1:36104-63341 GCF_042739895.1 Amycolatopsis sp. NPDC059021 | reverse complement strand
GCCCCGCGCCCCCCAGCTGCTCGTTCCCCCCCCCACCCCCCACCCCCCGCCCCCGCCGCCCCCCCCCCAGACTTGTGTGCCGGGCGCCACTTCTCGCAGGTCCGGGTCAGCGGGTGGCTTCGGCCACCTCGACGCGAGGAGCGAAGCGCTTCTGCGACCAAACGGCCAGCGCACTCGCAACCGTTACTGCGACACCGGTTTCGATCAACAGGGCAACGAAGACCATGGCTTCCTCCTCGGATTCTCGGGCCGGCGAGAGTGGTGCCGGCTGAGCAGTTTGTCGGCGGCGGAACGTGCCGCCACAGGGCATATCGCCACCGTAAGCCCAGGTATTTCACGGTGGGGCCGCTTCAAACGGTGATCTCAGCCACAGCGCTACGCGCGCGTGAAACACGGGTGAATCCGCGGTGTCCGCGCCTCAACGAGTGGTGTGTTCGGTGCCGGGCGCCGCGGTCGGCACCGGCTGCCGGTCACCCGGCATCTGGCTCGTGGGGGCCGTCGACGGGCGTCGTTCCGAGGAGGTCTTGGACGGTGCGGTCCGCGGGCCCGGCGTGTCGGTGTCGACGCTCGGGCGTTCCGGCGGCATGGGCGAATCGGCCGAAGTACCCGACTGAGCCGGAGCCGGGGCGGGCGGTGCCGAGGGGGAGGACGGGACCGTGGAAAGACCGGGACCGGCGGGCTGGATCGGCGCCGGATCGGCGCCGAGGTGGTGACCGGCCATGAACCCGGCCACCACGAGGATCACCGCCGTCGCGGCGGAACTGCCCGCCATCGCCCAGCGCTTGCGGCGCCGCCGGATCCGCCCGCCGCGCGCGATGACGTCGGCCGCGTCGAAGCGCATCGGCGGCCCGCTCGCCGCCGAGGAAAGCACGGTCCTGATGTCGTCGTTCTCGTCCATCTCGTCACCTCCCTTCCAGACCACCGGTGCTGAACGACAGCGACCCGAAGTGCGGGCCGAGCCGTTTCCGCAGGGTCGCCAGCGCGCGTGCCGCCTGGCTCTTCACCGTGCCGGTGCTGCAGCCGAGTGCCGCGGCCGTCTCCTCGACGCTCAGGTCGTCGAAGTACCGCAGCACCAGCACGGCGCGTTGTCTCGGCGCCAGGACACCCAGTGCGTGCCGCACCAGTTCGTCCTGCTCGGTCTCGGCCCGCTCGACCGGGACCTCGGGTAGTTCGCCGGTGAGCCGCTCCCGTTTCCACCGGACCTTGCGGTGCTCGGCGAGAAACGTGCGCAGCACGACCTTGCGGGCGTAGGCGTCCAGCGTGTCGTGCCGCGCCAGCCGCGGCCACGCCAGGTACAGCTTCAGCAGCGCGGCCTGCGTGAGGTCCTCGGCCTGGTGCCAGTCGCCGCAGAGCAGATAGGCCGTGGCCCGCAGGCTGTGCGCGCGCTCGCCGAAGTACCGGGCGAACTCGCCGTCCCACGGCGAGCCCGGCCGGTTCTCCGGACGAGAGCGGGATGTCACCGGGTTACTTGACCTCCCCGATGGCGGGCAGCCAGGTGGCGCCGACGGGCCCGGCCGGAATGGCCTTGGGCACACGGTTTTCCGTCGGCCTGGATCCGGCGGGCGCCGGGGCCGGGGCTTTGGTCGTCTGCCGGTCGGTCGCGGCGGGGCCAGGGGCCGCGGCGGGCGACTCGGAGGTCGGCTGGTCGGTCGCGGCCGGGGCGGGGGAGATGGTCGGCTGATCGGTGGCCAGCGCGGTCCCGGCGGTGACGGCGCCACCCGCCAGCAGCAGCGCGCCCACGGTGAGAGCCATACGAATACGCAAGTCGAACTCCTCGGTCCTGGCGCCGCGTCGGATCAGCGGCGCCCTTCGCGGTAACTCATGCCGCCGCGTTCCCCCGGGGTTGCATCGGATTTCCGGCTAAGACACGAACGGCCAGGAAACCCGTGGGGAATCCTGGCCGCCCGGTGTTCGCCGGATGTTCAGCTCGCGAGCGCCGACAGCTTCTGCCAGTCGGCCCACTTGTAGGTCCAGTCGGCGTAGTCACCGTCCTTGGGGCCGAGCTGCTGGGTGCTGCCCTCGATCTCGACCGGGTCGCCGGGGAGCACGCCGTCGTAGTACTCCTTGGCGTTCGCCGGCGACAGGTTCAGGCAGCCGTGCGAGATGTTCTGCTTGCCCTGCGCCCACATCGACGAGGCGAGGCCGTGGATGAACTCGCCGTTGTTGGAGATCCGCACCGCCCACGGCACGTTCACGTCGGTGTAGCCGTAGCGCGGGTTGCTCATCGAGTACGTCGCGTGCTTGGACATCACGACGTGGACGCCGCTGTTGGTGACCCGGCCGGGATCGGAGTCGAGCCCGTAGCTGACCGGGTAGTCGGCGATCTGCTGACCGTCGCGGATGACCTGCATCCGGTGGGTCTGGGGATTGCCCTTGACGATCTGGGAACGCCCGATCTTGAAGCTGGCGGAGACGTCCTGCTGGCCGTAGACACCCTCGCCCATCTTGACGCCGTAGATCTTGGCGTTGACCTTCACTTCGGTGTCGGGCTTGAAGTACTCCTTCGGCCGCCAGTGCACCGATGTGTCGCCCTCGACCCACGCCCACGAGCCCTCGGTCTTCGGCGTGGTCTCCACGGAAAGCGCCTTCTCGACGGACGCCTTGTCGGTGATCCGGCTGGGGAAGGTCAGCGTGATGGGCATGGCGATGCCGTAGGTCTGGCCGTCGCCGACGTTGAGGCTGCCCGACATCTGCCGCCTCGGTTTGACGGTGGTGAAGGCGCCGCTGATCGGTGCCGGCTTGCCGTCGGCGCCGATGGCCTGTCCGGACCAGGTGTAGGTCTTGCCGAAGCCGAGTTCCTCGGTGGTCTTCCAGCTTTTCTTGTCCGGCGACGGCTGGCCCGCGACCTGTTTGCCGTCCGGGTTGGTGAGGACGACCGAGTCGATGGTGCCGTCGGTGACGCTGACGGTGACCGGTTCGCCGGGCGGGACGTCCTGCGCGCCCGCCGCCGGTTGCACGGTCACCTTCGCCGGCAGCGCGGCGGGCGCGGACTGCGTCGGGCCGCCGCCGGTGGTGCCGCTGGCCGACACCGCGGACCCGTCGCTGCACGCCCCGAGCGTCAGCACCGCGACGAGCCCCAGCACCGCGCCCGCCACTCGACGGTGCGCGGAGTTCCTGAATGTCACACCGATCCCCAATCTCCCCTTTACGACCCCAACCACCGAGACGCCTGGATCAGTCCGGACGTTGATCCCCCACGGAGTGACGAGTGTCACAATGGGCAGGAATTCCTTCACGCACAAGACATGACCGACTCCGTGCCGTATCCGGTGATCACCGGCTTCGGTGTGCGACGTCCAGAGTAGCCGGTACCGCCGACAAGATCAGTCGCGCGCGGTACGGCGGCCCGGTGGCAGTGGGAACCGTTGGTCCATCCGCTCGATCACGGGGTTCAGATTTGGCCAGATCCCGGTAGGCTGCTCTCAGGCCGTCGTTTTGCGTGTTAGTGGCTTCACACTCGCGGAACTTCTGACGCGAGCCGCGGAGCCGACACGCTCTTCGCTCGTCTCGTTGGAACCGCCCGGGACGGTCGGGGTGCCGCTTCGGTGGCATTCGAAGCGGAATCTGTAACGAGGAGTACAGCGGTGGCGCAAGGCACTGTGAAGTGGTTCAACGCGGAGAAGGGCTTCGGCTTCATCGCGCAGGACGGCGGCGAAGGCGACGTTTTCGTGCACTACTCGGAGATCGAGGGTCGCGGTTTCCGCACTCTCGAGGAGAACCAGCGAGTGGAGTTCGAAGTCGGCCAGGGGCAGAAGGGTCCGCAGGCCCAGAAGGTTCGCGCGATCTGAGTCAGGCCCTCGGCGTTATCCAGGCCTGAGAAAAGGCCCCCGGTGTTCGCACCGGGGGCCTTTTCTTGTGTGTTGCTGTCTCGTGTTCCTGGTTTCGCGCGTCAGCGCCTGCCCGCCACGGGCTCGTCGAAGGCGCCGGCGGGGAAGTGGAACTCGTCGGTGAGGGCGGCGTCGACGTCGGACTGCCGGTGGTCCTGCGCGGACGCGGCCTGGCTTTCCCAGGAGAGCCGCTCGAGGATCCACTCCTGGGCGAGCGCCTGCGGCGAGATGTTGCGCTCGCCGGCGATGTCCTTGAGCTGCTGGCTGGCGATGAGGTTCATGCGCAGCTGGTAGACCTGTGCCTCGCCGAAGCGCTTGCCGCTCCCGGTGGTCTCCGGGGCGGATTCCGGTGCGAGCGCGGCGAGGTAGCTGGTGAGCTCCTTGTCCTCCTCGCCGACCTCCTCGGCGGGCGCGGCCTTGGTGCCGTCGCGATGGCGACCGGACGACACAGCCTTGAGGTTGGTACGGGTCCCGAGACGACCAAACGATGGAAGAGGCACGCCGCAACGATAACGGCGAGGTCTCGGAAACCCAACCACTGTGAGCCACAACACACCGAATGCCGTAACACCAACAGCCCAACCACCCCCCACTCGGCCCAGCACCCCCACCCCTCCGCCCTAACCCTTAGCAACCCCAAACAACAAAACACCGAGCAACTAGGCCGACAAACACGATCAAGGTGACCAAGGGCTTTCGCCAGGGCCGCCAGGCCCGACGCGAAAAGGCGACCACGCTGGTTCAGGAACCGACCGCACCGTGGGGGTCCGGGGGGCTCGGCCCCCCGGGTAATACGCGCGGGGGACCGTTTGCGAAGGGCGAGGAACGAGCCCGAGCAAACATGGAGAGACCCCCGCGCCAGGGGGAGGAACGCGGGGGTCGGAGGGGATCTCCACAGGCGCTGACCGGGGGTGTGTCAGCACGTCTAGTGTTGCACGACTTCCGGGGTTGGGCGAGTGGAAGCCGGGAAAATTCCGTTGCTGGTGTCCACTCCGTCGTGGTCTGTTGTTCATTTACGGGTCCGGGGTTCTCCTGTCGTGCTGGTTGCGCAGCGTTGAGCGGAGTGTGGCCTCAGGTTCACTCTCCGGGGGGCTGTGTGTGGCGGCCGGCGCTGGTTAGCCTCGCGGCCAGGTCGTTGTGAGCCGATGGAGGGGCAATGGGCGGGTCTGCGGAAGTGCGGCAGTTCCTCCTCCGGTACGAAGGTGCCGATGGGGGGAGCGCGACGTTCGCCGGTGGGTTGCCGGCGCAGCGCAGTAGTGGTTCCGACACTCAGCGGGTGTCGGATGATCAGGTCCGGCGTGCGCGTCTTGCGGTGGCGAATGG
The DNA here is from genome assembly GCF_042739895.1 of Amycolatopsis sp. NPDC059021. Classification (NCBI taxonomy): domain Bacteria; kingdom Bacillati; phylum Actinomycetota; class Actinomycetes; order Pseudonocardiales; family Pseudonocardiaceae; genus Amycolatopsis; species Amycolatopsis sp. NPDC059021. The sequence goes on along the minus strand of NZ_JBHYIQ010000021.1, from coordinate 58,191 downwards.
CGCGCTCGGGGTGGAGGACTGTGTGATGTTGCTGGACATGCTGGGGCTGACGCTGGACGACGACGGCCAGGCGCCGGTGCAGCGGTGACCTGGCGGGTCTGACGGTCTTCCTGGTGGGAAACCCGCTGCTTGCGGCGGGTTCCTGAAAGTGTTTCACCGATTCTCGTAGTGGTCGGAGTTCCTTGGCGTACGTTTCATAACAGTGTTACAGTTCCTGTGGTGAAAGGAGCTGACATGGTCACGAGCGACGGGACGATCGAGCTGGCGCGCCGGATCCGCCCGGTGGTGCAGGTGCTGGGCGGGGGGTTCATGACCTCGCCGGAGCTGGCGGAGGTGGAGGCCGAGGCGGGCTTGGCGCCACGGACGCTGTACCTCCGCGGGCGCTCGGCCGTGCTCGGGGACGCGCCGCCGAAGGTGGTCGCGGAGCTGTTCGGGATCTTCCCGCGCTGGCTGTTCGAACTCACGCTGCCGCCCGCGATCGAGGCCCTGCCGGCGCCCGCCGCGGTGCGTGCCTACGCCGAGTCATCGGCCCGCTGGTCCCGGGGCCATCTTTCGGGTGTATCCGAATCGGGACGCCTAGCGGACCTTCTGTTCCGTTTGGTGGACGGCGCCGACGCGAGCGGCCTCGCGCTGTTCACCGGCTGGCAGTCCGCCGAGCGGCCGGCGGGAGCGGCCGAACGGCTCGGATTCGCGCTGATGGTGTTCCGGGAGCTGCGCGGCGGCCTGCACTTCGCCGCCTTGCGCGCGTCGGGTCTCACGATCCCGGAAGCCGTGATCGCCGACCCGGAAGGTGGTCGCGAGCGGCTGCTGCGGACCGCGTGGTCCGCCGAGGACGCCGACGCGCTGATCGCGTCCGCGTCGGCGAAGCCGGATCTGGCGGACCGCTGGCGCGCCGCCGAGCGACTGACCGACGAACGCGTCGGCGAGCTCATGGCGGCGGTACTGACGGAAGCCGAACGCGACGAACTCGCGACACGCGTGGCCGCACTGGGCGAACTGACGGCCGTTCCGGCATGATGGGTGCTGTTCCCGCAGGTCCCAGCCCTGCGGTGCGCTAAAGGAACCCCCTGTGCAGGCCGGGTACGGCGTGCCCTATGCTTGTAATCGCTCCCGGGGGGACCTGAGAGCGCGGTCGGTCGGTTCGCCGAAACCGGCCGAGCTCCCATCGTCCAGCGGCCTAGGACTCCGCCCTTTCAAGGCGGCAACGCGGGTTCGAATCCCGTTGGGAGTACGCGGTACCCTTCATTTCGATGAAGTAGCAAGGCCCTGTGGCGCAGTTGGTTAGCGCGTCGCCCTGTCACGGCGAAGGTCGCGGGTTCGAGTCCCGTCAGGGTCGCAAGATCGTTCGGCTCCTTGCCGGCGTTCCCGGCCAGGTAGCTCAGTTGGTACGAGCGTCCGCCTGAAAAGCGGAAGGTCGCCGGTTCGACCCCGGCCCTGGCCACACCATCTACCTGCGCAAACAGCCCCCGCCCACGCTGGCGGGGGCTGTTTCGCGTGCGGACCGTCTCAGTTCCCGTCTCAGTTGGGGTTCCAGAAGAACCCGTTGAGCTTGTCCGCGATGTCCCGCTGAAGGGACCCCGTGACGTGCTGGTAGCGCTTCGCCATGCTGGTGTTCGACCAGCCCATGAGTTCCATCACGGCCCGCTCGGGGACGCCAAGCAGGAGCAGGACCGTCGCGGCGGTGTGACGTGCGTCATGGAGTCGACCCTCCCGGACACCCGCCTCCGCCAGGAGCTGCTTCCACTCGTCAAGGTCCCGCCGGGGGTCGAGCGGGCGCCCGTTCGGCTGGGTGAACATGTACCCGGTCTCGTGCCACTCGGACCCGGCGTGCTCCCGTTCCTTGGCCTGCTGTTCCTCGTGAGCGATCAGCAGGTCGTAGAGGCGGTCCGGCAGGACGAACCCGCGGCGCCCGGCCCGCGACTTCACGTCGACTTCGACCAGGCCACCGCTGTGCCGTTTCGGGCACCACCGGGCGTGGCTTGTGCAGTCCGGCGGGCAGGGTGGCGGACAGGGCTTTCGCTTGTGTCGTTTGCAGTCCTCCTTGCAGGGATTCGTCTTGTGGTATTTGGCGCCGCACGCGTTCGGGTCGTCGCAGCCGTGTTTCCAGGTGTGCCGCTGGAGCTGCTTTGCGACCCGAAGCGTTTTGGTCTTCCGGTGCAGTCGAGTCCACTTGAAACCGATAGTCTCGCCCTGGCGTGTGCCCATCGCGAGCGCGAGCACAAAGCGCACTCCGTTTCGTCGCGTAAGCGCGGTGACGAGAAGTTGCCCGATCTCGTCAGCCTCGTACGGTTCTACCTCCTCTTCTTCGATCCGGGGTGCTTTCGCCAATGCGACGGGATTTCGTGTGATGACGTCGCGTCGGTCAGCCTCTCCGAATGCCGTGCGCGCGGTCCTGTGTACTTGGTGGACAGTCGCCGGTTTCAGTCCGGCCTCAAGCATCTTGACGTACAGCTTCTCGAAGTGGTCAGGGCCAACGCGCGGCATCCAGTGTGCACCAAGGCCGGGAATTAAGTGCCGGTAGACGGCCGTGCGGTATCCGACCACGGTCTTGTACCGACACGTCAATGGTGCGATCGTTTCGACCCAGTGGATAAGCCACTTGTCAACCTTCCACGTCTGGCCAGCCTTTCGTACCTTCCCGCTATCGCGCTCCTTTTCCAGTTCGCGAACAGCCTCGATTACTTCGCCTTCGGTTTTGCGTTCGACGTGGCGCCGGTCGGGTTTCCCGTTGTCGAGGATTCCCATTGTGACGCGGCCATGCCACTTCCCGTCCTTTCCTTCGTAGATAGAGCTTGTGCCGTTGGGGCGGCGGGTTCCCTCGGGGCGTTTTTTGCGCGCCAAAATGTCACGTCCCTTTCTGGGATTAGGCCGCTTGTGCGGCGGTGAGGTGGTTGACGTACGCGGTGAGCGCGTCGACGGGGACGCGGCGGAGGTGTCCTACCTGGACAGTTACGACGTGTCCGGCCTTGATCAGGGCGTACATCGTGGTGCGGCCGATGGACAGCCGTTTCGCGGCTGCTTCGACGGTCAGCAGGGTTCGCGGTTCGGCGGCGTCCGGGGTGGTGCTGTTGGGCGTGTGCATGGGATGCGGCTCCGTGGTTCGAGCGGGCGGGGTCGCAGAGGTGTCACGGTCGTTCTCCTTCGGGTGTGTTGGCGCGGGCCGGGGTGGCTCGCGCAGCTGCGCGACGCGCGGGGTGGGTGACAGGTGTGACACCGGTCCGGGTCACGGGTGTCACTGCTGTCACGCGGGGTGTCACGCCCCCTCCGTATCCGCCTAGCGTTGCCGGGCCGGAGGTGTCCGGCACCTTGGCTACGGGCCGGTTTCGCGGGTGCGGTGGTGAGGGGTGCTAGACGCTAGATGCCTGGCCGGGGGCGGTTTCGGGTGCTAGCGGGGACGCTAGATCTAGCATCGGCGGACGCTAGCTCGGTGCGGGACGCTAGCTCTCGGGTTAGGTCGCGCCCATCGTCGCCGTGGTGGCGTTTCCGGGCCGGTTCCGGCCGTGCCGTACGGGACCTAACCCGCCTAACTCGGCTAACTTCCCGCTGGCCAGCGCGGGTTTCCGGGACCTAACCCGCCGGGTTAGGAATCTAACCCGGATTCCGGGCTCTAACCCGCGAGCTAACCCGCCGTGCGGGCCGGGGAGGGAGGCGCACGAGGGGACCGGGAACCCGCGTCGCCGGGCCTTCCCGCGGCCGTCGTCGGCGCTGCCTCCCTGCCTCCCTCGCGGGGGTTCGGGCTGGTCATCCGGGGGAGGTTGCCCGGGGAGGCGGTGAGGGAGAACTCCCCCGATCTCGGGTGCCTCCCTGTCTGCCTCCCTGTCGACGTGGGGCGGCTAGACCTAGACCCTGCCGGGGCGCCGGTGGTGGCGTGTGAGCTGTGCATGGGGTGCCTTCCGTGGACGGGTCTAGGGGCCTAGGTGGCTGGTCAGCGGATACGGAGGGGTCTAGGGAGGGGGTCTAGACCTAGAGCCCGTGCGGTCTAGGACCGGCGCCGCGCGCGGGTGGTGATCCGGGCGGCGGCCGACGCGTGAGTCAGGGCGAAGCTCCTTCCTTGGTCAGTTCCCGGGCCGGGGCGCCGGGACGTCGACGGGGGCGGGTTCGTCGGTGACGTCGCGGTAGACGGCGGTGCCGACGTAGACGGCGGTGCCGTCCGGCTGGGCCTGGTACACGGGCACGAAGTAGCGGCCGTTCCCGTCGGTCAGGATGTGCACCGGGCCGGACGCGACCGGGCGGGCGGGGTGCTGGCTGGTCATCGGGACTGGACTCCTCTTCGGGTGGTGGCGGGTGGGTTTCAGCTGTGCCGGGCGCGGGTGCTGGGGATGGGCTCGCCCCATCGGTCACCCCACTGCCCGGGGCGGGGTTTGCGGGCCGGGGCGGGCTGGTCAGCCAGGGCGGACAGCTGCGCGACGATGTGGCGCATGGTCGTTTCCAGGACGTCCAGGGCGAACTTCACCGGCAGGCGGAGCAGGTGCACGAGCAGGTAGGCGACCAGGCCGCCGGTGAAGCGCATCAGCGCGCGGGTTCCGACGTCGGGCAGCGAGTCGAACGGGGACATTGGGGCCTCCTCGGGTGTGGGGTCGACGCGGTAAACGCGGTTACGCGGTAATGCGTTGACCTGCGGTTTTGGGTGTGGCTGGTCGGGACTTATCGCGTAGGTACGCGGTAAGTCGGAAAGTCGGTGTGGTGTTTGTGCTGGTCAGCGGGTTACCGCGTAACCGCGTTAATCGCGTGGGGGTGGGACCTGGACGGCGGTGTAGACCTCGGTCGGGCGTCCCTTCCCGCCCGCTGGCGGGCGCTTGCCGACGACGACGCGCCCGGCCTCCCGGAGCTGGTCCAATAGCGTCGTGATCTCGGCTGCGGTTCGGTTGCGCTGGTAGAAGCCCGACCGGATCTCGTCCCGCGTCCTGCCCGCCGTGCCCGCTGCCGCGATCCACCGCGCGAGCTTCGCGGCCTCGCCGCTGTTGGACAGCGCCGTTCGGGCCGACGCGATGGAGTAGCGAACCAGCGCGGCGGCGGCGGTCAGGTGCCGGGCGTCGATCGCGGTGGCGCCGTCCAACGCGGTGTGGATGGCCGCGATGCGCAGGCAGTAGGGCGCGGCCCGGGAAATGAACTGCTCCACGGCCGGGAGATCGCCGGTGTCGGTGCCGAACTCGACGTAGAGCCGTCGCCACAGGTCGTTTCCGGCCGGGGTGAAGCCGAGCGCGCCGAGCTTGCGGCCGTTGTCGAGCCGTTCGGCCATCTCCGCGCCGATGCCCTTCACGATGGTGTCGGGTGCGCCCTGCCCGCCGGGCAGGAAGTGCGCGCGGGACACCATGACCGGCAGGAACCGGTTGTAGGTGCCGCCCGCGAGGTCGGAGGTGGATACCTTCGAGCGGAACTCTTCCGGGGTGATGTGCCCGATGATGCCGACGTGGCTTTCCGGGGCGACGCGGGCGGTGACGGCCATGGTCGACAGGTCCCCGCCCTCCCACGCCGCGCGCAGCGTGGCAGAGAGGCTGTTGCCGTCGCGCTTCATGCGCTCCATAACCCCGGCCCACTCCGCCTCGAACACCAGCAGCCGCCGGTCACCGGCCGGGAGCCGTCCCCCGGCCCGGGGCTTGGCGTCCAGGTCGTCAGCCTCGCCCGAGGGTTTCGGGTCGTCGGTGAACATGGAGGCCAAACCTTCGCCGGAGGTGAGCCCGGATCGCAGGTTGGCGGTCATGAAGTCCGGCGCGGCGGCGACCGCGAGGCGTTTGGCGCTGGACCATCCAGCGCCCTTGCGACCGGAGTTGGTGCGCCCGATGATCAGCGGCCACACCAAGAGCGGGTGCAGGTCGTCCCCGGCCCGCACGTGCGGTTTCTGCCCGAGGTGGACCCCGGCCACGCCGATGAGGGAGGCCAGCACGTTCACGGGGTCGCCCTCGGTGAACTCGGCGACCTCGTGCACGACGCTGCCGAGGTAGCAGTCGAACGCGGTGGCGTCCATCGGTGGCAGCACCGCGCGTGCCCGCGCGATCTCGACGATGGCGCGTTCTTCGGCGGCGGCGTGGTCGTCGGCGGAGGTGTTCACCGACCCCGGTTCGTGAACGGGTCCGGGGACGGACTCGGCAGAGCCGGTGACGGCCCGCAGGTGCCGCGCGGCGGCGTCGGGGTGTGTCACTGGTGAACTCCCTTGCGGTGGTCGTACAGGGCGGTGCTGGACTCGACTCGGGGCGGCTGGACTCGTGCAGGTCAGCCGGTCGGGTCGGGGTCGACCGATGCAGGTCAGACCGGGAAATCGGGGGTCGATCGGTCGGGGTCCGGGTGGACTCGATTCGGACGGTTCGTGAACGGGGTCGGGGTCGATCGGTACGGGGGTCGGATCGACCCCGACCGGGTGTGCGGCTGTGTGGTGGTCCGGTCCGGCGGCGGCGCGTTCATGGGTCCACCCGGGCGGGTGGCTGGCGGTTCGGGCAGCACCGCCAGACCGGAGGTGTGCGGGGACGCGCTACGCAGCTGCGGCGGTGGCGTCCGGGTCGCGGTGGACCTTGCGGCACAGGTCCGCCGCGCCGCGCAGGTAGCGGCTGTTCGAGCCGGGTGGGAAGACCTCGGTTTCGTGCTGGTCGCGCCACCGTTCGGCCAGGACGGCTACGGTTCCGCGGCCAAGGTCCTCGACCCCGGCCAGGGTCAGCCGGGCGGCGTCGTCGACCAGGATTCCGTACGGGCCGGGCGCGCATCCGCTGTGCGCGAGCGCCACCGCGATCTCGTCTTCGGTGAGCACGAGCGGCGCGGCCTGCTCCGGTGCCCAGATCCCGACCCGGCGCAAAGCGCCGGCGGGACTGGCCGGGGCGAGGCGGACCCCGCTCCGTGTGGTCATGGCGGTCACTGGCCTACTCCCGCCAGTTCGCGACGGCCGCCGGTGCGGCACACCGGTTTCCGGGCCGGGGCGCCGTACAGATGCGCGACGCGTTCCCGGATCAAGCTCAGGTGCTCGAACCCGTCCGTGCCCGGCGTGACCTCGACCAGGCCGAGCCGTTCGCTCTCCACCTCGTGCGCCCCGGCCGCGAGGAAGGTTTCCAGTACCAACCGGTGCATGTAGGCCGCGTCCGCGAGTACGTCACGCAACTCCTGAAGCGGCGACTCGCAGAACAGGTACCAAATGGTGGCGGTGATGTCCTCCAGCGACAGCGGGACGGTCAGGGTCGCGGTGACGGTGGCCGGGGTGTCGTTGGCCTGGCGGTGAACGGGAAGGAACTCGGTGGCGTGCCCGCCGATGGTGCCCGGCGTCATCGTGGTGTCGACGTGGATACGCATGGTTCAGGCCACCTCCGCCGCGTCGTCGCCGGTCGAGTCGTCGGCCGCTTCCGGGGACGCGTCACCGTTGACGAACTGGTCGTAGGCGGCTTCCGCGCAGGTGTTGAGCCAGGTGTTGACCGCGTAGCCGGGGAGGCGGATCGTGCCGGTGCCCGTGCCGAACTTCAGCGAGTCCAGGTCACCGGACTTCACCGCCCGGTACACGGTCGACTTGTGCACCTTCAGCCGGTCGGCGACCTGCTTCACGGTGAAGAACTCGTTACGCTCGAACTGCATCGTTGCTCCCGAAGTTTCGATGTAGGCCCTGGTCGGTGTGGCTGCACCGGCCGGGGCCGTTTGCGTCCTGTGCGCTTACTGCGACACCAGAAACGTATGACAACATGGGCAGCATGGGCAAGCAAGGTAGACCTTGTTCACTCGAATGGCCGAGTTGACCAAGTCGCGTACCCTGTCTGACGTGGACAAACTTGACCCGAACGACCCTCGATCCCCCTACCTGCAAGTTTCGGAGTCGCTGCGCTCCCAGATCCTCAGCGGCGCCATCGCGCCGGGAGAAAAGCTCCCCTCCTACCAGGCATTGGCCGATGACTTCGGCGTGTCCGTCGGCACCGTGAAACGTGCGTTCGCGCAGTTGGTTGACGACCAGCTCATCGTGACGCGACAGGGTCAGGGGTCGTACGTGCGCAACCCGTTGCCGGACGTCGTGCCCGAACCGGCCAGTGCTGACCTGGGCGAGGTCTACGAACAGCTCGCAGCCATCCGGCGACTGGTCGACTCTGTGGAGCGCCAGTTGCGTGCTCACGGCTAGTTCCCGACCTTGCGGAAGAAGGTCACGATGCCGTCGATCCCGTCGGCCACGGTGCTCCCGATGCCCTTCGCCCACGATGCGGCGTCGCCGGGGTACTTCACGACCAAGACCAGCAAGGCAAGCACCACTGCCGCGCCGATCAGCTTCGAGAGGATTCCGCCGCCGGTCTTCATGCCGGGGAAGGGGTTCTGCTTCGCCATTGCCTGTCTCCTGTGCTCGATGTGCGCCCTGTTCGAACCGGTTGCTTGGTTCGCTGGCGTTGCTCATGGCTCTAGGCTGTACCCAGGCTGACCAGCAAGAAAGGGTTTGAATGTGGTCCGGTTCACTGGCCACGTAGGCCACATGGAGGGGCGATGGCACAGCGGCCAAAGGAGCTGACACCGAACGCGAGCCCCCGACACTTCTTCGGCGCCGAGCTACGTTCTCGCCGGGGCAAGCGCTCCCTTGCTGACCTCGGTCGGGCGCTGCACTGTGACGCCAGTTACCTCGCCAGAGTCGAGAAGGCGGACCGCTCCATGTCGCGCGAGCTGGCAGAGGCGTGCGACCGGGAGCTGAACGCGGGCGGTGTGCTGCTCAGGCTCCATGCGTTCGCGGAAGGTGCCGAAGCGGAGCAGCACGTCAGCGGCAACGAGGCCGGGGGCAACGGGCTCCATGTGGCCAGTTCACCCCTCCATGTGGCCAAACCGGCTGACCTCATGGCCTTGGACATGACCGCGGCCCCATCGTTGGAAGAGGGCGAGGACATCACCGTCCCGGCCCGCACTCCCGACGGAAAGGTCATCTTCGTGTCTGTATCTCGCCGTGCCTTCCTGCAAAGCGCTGGCGCTGGTCTGGGCGTCGCTGCGCTCGGAGACACAGGAACCGGTCTCCCCTCCTCACCTCGATCACTGCCACGGCGGAGCACCGCGCCGGACCTGAACCCGGTCGAGCACTTCGACCAGATGCGCATGGTCCTGATCGAGAATGACAACCTGTTCGGCCCGGCCCGGGTGATTCGCACCGTGCTCGACCAGATCGAGACCATCCAGCATCTGCGCGAGGGGAGCAGCCGCGCCGATCAGCGAGCGCTCTTGCAGGTGCAGACGAAATACGCAGAGTTTGCCGGGTGGCTGCTTCAAGACGTCGGCGACCACGGCAAAGCCCAGTACTGGACTGACCGGGCGTTGGAGTGGTCACACCGTGCAGGAGATCCAGAGCTGACCGTCTACGTGCTCGCGCGTAAGAGCCAGCTGGCGGGGGACATGTCCAACGCGCTGGACGCGGTGGACGTCGCCGAAGCGGCGGAATCCATGGCACGGCCGCGTTCCCGCCTCGCAGCCGTGGCCGCAACCTACGCCGGACACGGGTACGCGCTGGAGGGCGACCACGAAGCCACAATGCGCACGTACGACCACGCCCTTGACCTGCTGGACCGGATGGAGCCCGACCCCACCTCGCCGTGGGGTGTCTGGCTGGACAGGCCCTACATCGACGTTGCTCGCTGTCGCAGCCTTGCGCTGCTCGGGGAGTACCGGCAGGCGGCCGAAGGATTCGAGACCGCCATTGCTGCCCTGCCGCCGGGGTACCACCGCGATAAAGGGGTCTACCTTTCGAGGGCTGCGCTGGCGTATGCAGGTTCGGCGGAGATTGAGCGCGCGGCCGAATTGGGCTTGCGGGCGCTCGACATCGGGGTCGACACGAATTCGGCCCGCATTCTCACGTCACTTACTCAGCTCGAAACAACTCTGTCGCATTCCAGCACACCAGTCGCAAAGGAATTCCGGGAGGCTATCTCCGGTAGTCTCGCGCGACAGGTGTAAGAGAAATCAACCAGGCGCTAGCCCAGGGAGAATAGATGTCACAGCGTCCCTATGTCCTACTCAGCGTTGCCACAAGCGTAGATGGAGCGATAGACGACACCACGCCAAGCCGTCTCTTGCTGTCGAACGCGGATGATTTCGACCGGGTCGACCAGGTTCGCGCGGATTCGGACGCCATTCTGATCGGTGCTGGTACGATTCGCGCAGACAATCCGCGATTGCTGGTGAACAGTGAACAGCGTCGCACCGAACGTGTCCGGGCGGGCAAGCCTGCATTTCCGCTCAAGGTCACGGTGACCGCTTCCGGCGACGTTGAGCCTGACTGGAAATTCTGGCACCACGGCGGCGAAAAGCTCGTGTACACCACCGATTCGGGTGCGGCGCTGGCCGCTGAGCGACTTGGCGAGTTGGCCGAAGTGGTGACACTCGGCCCCAACGTGGACTTCGGCGCATTGTTGGATGACCTCGGGAAACGCGGCATTCAGCAACTCATGGTCGAAGGCGGTGGCCAGATACACACCGCGTTCCTGTCGCAAGGCTTAGCAGACGAGATTCACCTAGCTATTGCACCGCTTGTCGTGGGCGATGCTAAGGCGCCCCGATTCCTCGGACCTGCTGAATATCCGGGCGGCTCAACTCGACGTATGCGGCTACTGGACGCGCGGACCATCGGGGACGTGGTTCTAGTGCGCTATGCACCGAAGGAGACAAGCGAAAAGGCTGAGCGCTAGATAGGAGCGGGCCGCCAGCAAAGGGTCTGCTGGCGGCCCGCAGGGCGTTGCTCCCGACTGCTACTCGCCCGAATCGTCGTCCGGCTCGACCGTGAGGCCACGATCCGCCAGCAGAGCCGCCACGGCCCGCTTGAGCCACCGCACGTCGTCGCGCGTCTCGACCACGGTGGTGATGAGCGCGGTCATGTCCTCTTCCGTGCGTGCGGCCCGGGATTCGAGGCCGCGCACCCTGGCTTCAAGGTCCGCGAAGGTGGTCGCCATGGGCAGGACTGTACCGGCTCACGCGAACAGGAGGGGACTGCTGGGCATCAGGCAGGGGGAGGAACACCCGACCGCTGGCGTGGACACCTCACAGAGGAAATCAGCAGCGGGAGGCGCTGACCAGGCATTTGTCACGTCCCCTCCGGGTACGAGTCCAAAGCGGCTGGAACATTGGGGGGTGGAGCGCCTACTCCACCCCCCAATGTTCCAGCCGCTTGTGTCCGTCTCAGTCCCCGTCTCAGTTCGACGCCGTTCGCACCGTTGCTGACGTCTCTGTGAGGCGTCCTCGCGCAGGTCACGCACGTCCGTGGACGCAGCTGAATGGCCGACCGGAGAACTGAAAAGCGGAAGGTCGCCGGTTCGACCCCGGCCCTGGCCACCCACGTAGAAGCCGCCCCGACCCAGGTCAGGGCGGTTTTCTTGTCTCCGGAGCCGATCATGCTCCTGGCCGTTGTTGACCTTGGTTGACCGCCATTGCCCGCCGCTAGTCGCACGCGGGTTGCACGGCGAGCCTGGAACTCCGCCAGCTCGTAGCGGCTCCATAGGCTGAGCTGGTTGGGGCTGGCTGGCATCCTGCGCATCGCTTGTCCTCTCCGCCCCCGTTCTTCCTCGCCCCTGCCGCAGTTAGCGCCGGGTCGTCGGTGTCAAGGGGGAGCTTTAGCTCATCGCGCAGCGACGCCGTAGGCGCCCTTGATGGCGGCGGGCCGGTGTTAAAGGATCGCCTGCGAGGGGACGGGCCACCGTGGAAGCTGCGGTGCCAGGTTCCGCCGAGCGCGTCGGCGGGGTGGGGCTGCTGTTGGGCTCGTGGGCCTCGTTGCTTTGGTGCGCTCATGCGAATGGGGCGATGGCTCACTCCGGCGGCGGTACGGACGGGTTTCGGCTGCTACCTACCATCGTTGGGCGGGGTGCCGGAGAGCAAAGGAGCGGACCATGAAGAGTGGTTGCAACTGCTGTAGCTCGTGCACTGGTGCAGGCTGCGGGTGCTGCGGCAAGTGCTAGACACGTGAGACCTGGCCCCTTGCTCGGATAGCACGAGCGAGGGGCCTTATTGCATACCTGGATATCTTGACGCGGCTTGCTCGGCGCCAGAGGCTGAAAGCGAAGCCTCCCAGACCCCGGGCCTTCCCGGCTGGCATGCATCGCAACGATGCCGATAACGTCGGGGTCGCGTGGCGTCCGGCCGACTGGGCCAAGTCAATGCATCCCAAGGTGCAACCGGGCGCCACGCCCTGATCTGCCGATCGTTCGTGGTTGGTGCCTGTGGCTGTTTGGATCACCTCGTCGGCGGCGGCGCGCTGCACGGTCCGGCCGTGTCGGCGGGCTCGCCCGGCGGCGCGCCTGCCGGAGCGGAGCGGGAGGCCGGCGTGTCGCCATGGGGCGGGCCCGCCGCGCGGGTGGTGACGTGCGCGCCGCCGACGGCGGCGCCTTGATCCCATAGAGCCAAATTCGGCAAGCACTCACGGTAATGTCCGCGTGGGTGTCACGCGGAGTTGGCGAAACCTTCACACCTTCGGGCGGTCGCATTTAGTGGCGAGTGCGCGTTAACTTGACCGGTAAGTGGTCCAGCCCGAGAGGAAGTGCCCCGAATGTCGCTGACAGTCCCGGAGGAATTGGTCAGGAAGGCGCAAGACGGCGCAATGACCGATGACGAATTCCTGGCCTGCGTTCAAAACTCTCTGCCGTATGCGTGGTCGGTAGTGGAACGGTTGGTGAAGGAATTCAAGGACGGTGCGACGGTGGCGGAGGACGGCACCGTTCCGCCGAATGACAAGGCATGGGGTGAACTGCTTCGCTTTGCTGCCAGCGACTCCATGCGCGGTGCGGTTGAGCGGAAGTACGGCGTCCGGCTGGCGTTCCAGAACTGTTGCAAGACGGGTATGTTCGCTCCTGGCGCGACGGCCGAATACGACGAGTTCGTGTCCCCGCGCGCTCAGATCCTCAATCAAAAGCCGGAACTGATCAACTGCTGATCAAGGAAAAACGCCCGTCGCGTTCTGAGCGCGGCGGGCGTTTTGCTGTCACAGATATGCAGTTATTGCAATGGCTCCACGCGAAGAGTGTATTCAAGGTCAAACATGTGTGCATCTAGCAATATGTCGGCTGTCTCGACGGGGGTTTCGTGCGAGTAGGTAATTCGGGTGATGATCAGAACCGGGGTACCCTTCCGTAGCTGCAACGCTTCGGCCTCGGAAGGTCGCGGCATTCGTGACCGGAGTCGCTCTACAACGCGCGTCGGGCGCATGTCAATGGCGGTGAAGCGGTCGACAAGACCAGCGGTCATCAGAATGCCCTCTTCGGGTCGCTCGATCACAGTTCCTTTGGTGATCGCCAACGGCTCAAACGAGTGAGTCAACATGGTCGGCTCGTCGTTGGCATACGAGACGTAGTCGGTGCGCATCACGTCGGAGCCAACTGGGATCTGTAGGCGCTTGGCAACGTCGGCTCCAGCTCGGTCCGGGTAGGTCTTGTGGCTGTAACGGGGGATGCGGTCCGCTGCGAGCGCCTCCTCTGCAAACGGTGCGCCGGGGGCGGTCCGGTAGTGGTCTTCTGACCGACGTACAACCGGCTGGTAGCGGCGCACGAACGCGCCCAGTCGCTGAATCCGATCGATGAGCCCTTCGCTTTCCAGGAGATCCAGCGCGTTACGGGCCACGATGCCGGAGACGCCGTACTGCTCACTCAGAGCTTCCCGTGTTGGCAGCCGGTCGCCAGGTTGCAAGGCGCCGCTGAGTATCTGCTCGCGTAGAGCATCGGCAACACGCTCGTACATGTGCTCGGGCACGGTCGCTCTCCTGCCTGGTCGGGGCTGCTTTCGCCCATCCTAGTTGACTTGGCATACCAAGACTTGGTATACCTAGAGGCACCTTGGCATACCAAGGGGCGGGCGACAAGACCGCGAACGGCTGAGAGAGGACTCAAAATGGCGATTGACAAGGGAACTCGGTTCGCCGTCCCGCATGAGGACGCCTTCCCGCAAGGGCTCGTGATGGTGGGCGACGTCTCGCCCGACAACGAATATCAGTCTCGGGAGGATCGGGCATCGGGCCGTCCGGCACGCCAGAAGATCGATGAGGTGACGGGCAAACGTCAGTGGAAGTTCACGGCGACGGACCCCGGTGAGCCGAACGCCAAGCGGGCGTCGTTCACGATCACCCTGCTCGCGGACGTTCAGCCGGTGCCTGCCACTTCGGAGGTGCTGCCGGGGATGCGTCCGGTCGAGTTGGAGGGCCTGACGGCCGAACCGAAGATCGCGGGGCAGGGAGAGTTCAAGTACCTGTCGTACGTGTTCCGGGCGACTGGTTTCAAGGCGGCCAGTAGTGGCTCGGGTTCGACTGGCGGCACGAAGTCCACTCGGTCGGCGTCCACTGCGGACGCCTCGGCCAAGGCGGCATGACCATGACGAACACGCCCGGATCGGTTCGCAACCCAACCGCGTTCAATGAACTGGTCCGGGCGTGGGAGCACGCGTACCGCGACTACATGGACGCGTGGGACTGCAACCAAGAGGACAACTTCGGTACCGCGACGCAAAACGTGGTCAATGCGGCGTTGCGGGTTTCGCAGGCCTGGCATGACTTGGCGCAGTCACGGGGGTTGCCGTGGTGGTGCGTGGCGGGGCTGGAAGCGGCGGCCGAAGCATTTGCGGAAGAGGCACGGGCCTGGCAACTGAAAGTGGGGAACGATGACGCATCACTGGTTGACCATGAGCACCCGGTGGGTGATGGCCGCGGAGACCTCCGTGTGGTTGGAAGAGGCTGGTTCGCGGCCGAATCTGCCGCCGATGGTGGTGCTGCGCAAGGGAACCGAGCAACTGACGCTCAGCGCTCCGTGGGAGGTCGACCAGTGGCCCGAGTTCGTCAAGTTCCTTCGCCAGTTCGAAGGGGTCGTTCGGGTTTTGGCGAACGTCGTGGAAGGCCGGATCGACACAGCTCGGGTGGTTCGTGATGCCGAAGAACGAAGCGACTGAGCCGAAGACGTTGCGGGAGGCGCACGAGGTGGTGAGTGCTCGGCGCCCGGCTGCGGATGCCGACCTGTCGGTGTGGCTGACGTTTCGGCAGAGGAACGCGAGTCTCTATCGGCAGGTGGCGGATGTGGATCGTGGACACCATCACGAATCGCTGTACTGGGCCGGTTACGAGGACCGGAAGGCGAACGAGGTAGCCGCCCGAATTCAAGGAAAGACGCCGGTCAAGGAAGCGGCGCACTAGAAGCGCTAAGGAGGTGTGTGGGATGTCTGCGGGGAGTGGGCCGGTCGTTGCCGGGTTGCTGGAGCGTGCTCGGCTGGATTGCACGTCGGGGCGAATGGTGGTCGCGGGGGTGCCGGATGTCCCGTTGGGCTGGGTGGTGAAGCGGCTGCGGGAGCGTCGCGACCTTACGCAGGGACGGCTGGCCGCCGCTGCGGGGGTAGGTGCCCTGACCGTGGCGCGTGTGGAGCGTTGCGCGGCGCCGGTGAGTTCGTTGTCGGTGGTGGCTGGCCTGGCGGATGCGCTGGGCGTGTCGCGTGTGGAGTTCGCGGCGTTGGCGCTGCGGGATTGGGAGCTGGGCCGTGGTGGCTGGGAACACGTCAAGTGACCTGTGGTGCCCGCAGATGCCGGGCGGGCGTGCGTTCGAGCCGGACACGGCCCGGTTTCTGCGGACGAAGCGGGAGCAGCTTGGGATGTCGTTGCGGGAGCTGGCCGCGCTGGCGGAGGTGGGCCTGACGACGGTAAACGATGTCGAGCTGGAGCGGATTCCGTTGCGGTCGCTTCCGGCTGCTGCTCGGCTGGCGGACGCGTTGGGGCTGGATCGCCTGGCGCTCATAGGCCGTGCGGTGTATCAGTTCCCGGCTCGGGAGGCGCGCGGACGCGAGTTTCCGCTTCCGGCGGATGGTGTGACGAAGTGATGAGTGCGATACGAAAGGCGGGAGCAGAGTTGACCACTGTGGACAGTGGAGCGGAGGTTGTCAGTTTCGATGACAGGGCAACGGTTTTCGGTGATTTCGACGGTCTGACGGAGGCTTTGGCGTTGCTGCGGGTTCAGCGGAAGGTGAGTAAGGCGGAGCTGGCGCGGCGGATCGGCAGGGATCGTCAGGCGGTGGAGCGGGCCGAATGCGGGTCGTACAGCTCGACGCTGGTCGATGTCGTGGGTGAGTGCGCGGAGGAAATGGGGTATCAGATCCGGTTCGTCCTGGTCGAGCAGTAACACGTGAGGAAGGCCAGATCACGCGAGGAAAGGTGAGGTGACCTCTTAGCAGTCTCTTGTAGACGGACGGAAAGTCAAGGCTAGTAACAAAAAACGCGCGTAGGGACGTGCGGCATACAAACACGTCCTTACGCGCTTTTCTTTTCCCATAGACGCAGAAGCGGCCTCATGGTTGGTCGCCTTTTCGCCGCTCCTGCGCTGTCCACCACTCTCAGGAAGTGAACAATGAGCAACGTAGAGCATGGGAAGTCGCGGGCGCTAGGTGGGGTCACCCGAACGCGCTGCGCAATCTGTCAGCGGTTCGCGAAGCTGCTGCCCGGCGAGACGAAGTGCGCTCCCTGCCGGGGAATGCTGCCGCTGGATTTGTCGGCGCGGCCGGTGCGGGGTGGTCGCTGATGGACGCGGGCACGGTGGGTTTCCTGCTTGTCGGCGGCGGTGTGCTGGCCGTGGTGGTCTGGCTGCTAGCGAAGATCGGTCGGGGCCTCGCGGCCATCGCTGAGGCACTGGCGGCCGTGGCGGTGGTGTTCCTAGCCCTGTGGTGGCTGCTGAAGCTCCTTGTCTGGCTGCTGCGGCAGATCGTCCTGCGTTGGCGGACTAGCCTTCTGCTCGTGGCGCTGGGCGCCTGGTGCTACTGGATCGGCTGGGTCTGGCTCGTCGTCGGCGCGGCCGTGCTGAGCGTCGGGCTCGGTGTGTGGCGGCTGATCGACGTGGTGTCGTTCGACCAGTACGCGGGCCGGTGGCTGCGGTCGTGGTGGCTGCGCTGGGCGTTGTACGCGCGAAAGCTTCCGGGTTGGCTGCACGCGTGTGGTCTATCCATTTCGGACGGCACGTTGCCGGTGGAAGTGACGGTGAACCTCGTCGGCCGTCGCCGTCGGAAAGCGGTCTCGCGTACCGGTGGCGGCGGTGCTGCGGTGCGGGTGCCCAAGGTGCTGGGTGTGCGCTCGGGTGCCTCGTGGGATGAGGTCCGGGTGGAGCTGGTGGCAGGCCAGAAACCCGAGGACTTCGACGACGCGGCGCGGGCGCTGGCCTCGGCCCGGAAGGTGACCCGGTGTCAGGTGCGGGAGCTGGAGCCCAACGTGGTGTCGCTGGACTTCATGCGCCGTGACCTGCTCGCCTCGCCGGTGTCCTGCCCGACGCTGCCGGACCTCGTCGCGGTGGATGGCACGGGGGTGGATCTGCGGCACGTGTTCGCCGGACGCACCGAGTACGGCAAGCCGTGGGCGGTTCCGCTGGTGGGTGCTGGTGCTCACTGCCTGGTGGCCGGTGCTACCGGTGCGGGCAAGGGCTCGGTGATGTGGTGCCCGCTGGTCGCGTCGGCGTCGGCGATCCGGGCCGGAGTGGTCCGGGTGTCCGGGATCGACCCCAAGGGCATGGAACTTGCTTACGGGCGTGGGATTTTCGCGCGGTACGCGGTGTCCGGAAAGGACACTCTGACCCTGTTGGATGCGCTCCTGGAAGAGCTGGAGCGGCGCAAGGCGGAGTTTGCGGGCAAGGTCCGTGAGGTCCCGATCAGCCGGGAGTGGCCGTTGGAGCTGCTGGAGTTCGATGAGATCGGCGCACTGACCCGCTACACCACTCGGCAGGTGCGGGAACAGATCGTGGAAAAGGTCGCGATCCTGAACACGCAGGGCAGGGCGCTTGGGTTCACGGTGCGCGGGTATGTGCAGGAGCCGACGAAGGACACGGTTCCGGTGCGGGAGCTGTTCCCCCGCCGGGTGTGCCTGCGGGTCACCTCGAAGACCCATGTCGGCATGGTGCTGGGTGACGGCGCTTACGAGCGTGGTGCGTGGGCGAATCGCATCCCGGAGTCGGCGGCCGGTACCGGCTACGTCTGGGGCGAGGGCATCCGCGAACCCTTGCGTGTCCGGGCGGGCTGGGTGCCGGACGAGACGGTCAAGGCCCTTGAAAACTACGTCACCAACGGTGGCGCGCACGTGATCGACCTGTCCGCCCTGCGCGGCACCGAAGGGAGGGCGGCGTGATGAACCCGGTCATGGTCTTTCTCGATGCGATCCGTGATCACCTCGATTTGCACGAGCTTCCGCCGGTGTGCTCGGTCGTGGTGACGAAGTGGACGGACCCGATCACGGTGCAGCTCGACACCAGCACCCTGGCCGAGACGGCGCGGGCGCTGCGGGTGTGGGCGAACACCCTGGATGAGGTGTCGGCGTCACTGTCGCGGATGCCAGGCGGGCATTCGGTGCATCTGCGGGTGCGCGGCCGGACCCCGTGCGGCATCCCGGTGGAGGTCTACGGCGCGGTGCCGTTCTCCGAGGACGTGTTCCCGGACCTGCCCGCCGGTGCCCGGCAGGACATGCCGGTGTTCGTGCTGCGGGGCTGGGCCGACCGTGGGGAGGTGGCTGCCTGATGACCAGCACAAACGCCCATGCCGGCCGGGCCGCTGTCGAGCCCTCTCGGGTGCGGGCTCCGCTGGCCTCCGACGTCGTCAAGGCGACGGCGGAGAAACACGGTGTGTGCGTCCGGCCGTTCACGATGGAGGTTGGCGACACCGAAACCGGGGAGCTGCGCTACATCCCCGTGCCGTGTGGGTCCACAGTGGAATCCGTCTGCCTGCCGTGTGCCCGCAAGGCGAAGGCGCTGCGGCAAGCCCAGTGCCGGGAAGGCTGGCACCTCGACTCCGAACCCGAGATCGCCTCGAAGGCTCCGACCGAGGATCACACGGAGCTGCTGACCTTCCGCGCGGACCTCGTGGCCGCCTACCGGGACCGCGTCGAACATGAGGACCAGGCGGAGGCCGAGTACCTACGCGAGGAAATCCGCACAGTGGATGCGGAGCTTCGGCAACTCGGGATGCGCGGGCGTCTCCCGGCCGTGGACCTGCCGGAGAAGCGGGCGGTGAAGCGGTCGACGCGTCGGCGGCAGGACGCTCCGAACCTGCCTCGGCGCAAGGTCGCCAAGACCACGGTCGGCATGGAGTACGCGGGGAAGTTCCGGCCGTCGATGTTCGTCACGCTGACCTGCGACTCTTACGGGCCAGTCCGCGGGGACGGTGCCCCGGTCGACCCAGCGTCGTATGACTATCGGCGGGCGGCTCGGGACGCGGTGCACTTCTCGGCGCTGGTGGATCGGTGGTGGCAGAACCTGCGCCGGGTCGTGGGCTGGGACGCCCAGTACTTCGCCACGGTCGAACCCCAGAAACGGGCGGCGCCGCACCTGCACACGGCCATACGCGGGTCCATCTCGCACGAGGTCATCCGGCAGGTCACCGACGCCACCTATCACCAAGTGTGGTGGCCCAACCATGACCGCATCGTCTATGCCGACCGGAAACCCGTGTGGGACGGCGATAGGCGGGCGTTCGTGGACCCGGACACCCGCGAACCGCTGACGGCGTGGGATGACGCGGTGGAGGACCTGGAGGCCCCCGCGCACGTGGTCACCTTCGGGCGACAGGTGCACTCCAAGGGCATCCTCGGCGGAACGGAGGAAGCCGGACGGCACATCGGCTACCTGACGAAGTACCTCACCAAGTCCACGGGTGAGGTCGTGGTGGCGGAGAGCAGGCGGCAGGAAGACCATCACGAGCGGCTGCACGCTGAGCTGTCGGTGACGCCGTGCTCGCCCCGGTGCGCGGTCTGGCTGCTGTATGGCATCCAACCCAAGGGCGCCAACGGAAAGACCACCCCGGGGCACTGCAAGGGGCGCGCTCATCGGCGGACCACTCTCGGCCTGCCCGGTCGGCGGGTGCTGGTGTCGCGCAAGTGGTCCGGCAAGACGCTCGGCGATCACAAGGCGGACCGGAAGGCGTTCGTCGCGCGGGCGCTGGCGGCGGTCGGGATCGTAAAACCCGCACCGGACAAGGAAAAGCAGGTGTGGCGCAAGGTCGAACCCGGGGACACCCACGTACCACCCCGAGATCACCTCGTCATGCACGCCATCTCCGAACGCATCACCTGGAAGGCCGAGTACGACCGGGCGCTACTGGCCGCACAAGGCCCACCCGGCGGTGTCGAAACTTCGGCAATTCCGGAAGCGGCGTAGGGGCTGGGAGGCGAATCGTGCACAAGAACTACCTGACAGTTGAAGAAGCGGGCGAGTACCTGAACACGGGCGTCCGGTTTGTACGTCGGCTCATCGCTGAACGACGCATCGCGTTCCACAAAGTCGGCGCCCACGTACGTCTGACAGTCGCTGATCTGGACGCGTTCGTCCAATCTGGACGAGTCGAGCCGGTGACCGTGCGCTGGTCCGGTGGACGGGTGGTGGCCTGATGGCGAAGAACCAAGGCCGTCGCCGGTTCGGGTCGGTTCGCAAGCTGCCGTCCGGGCGGTTTCAAGCGTCGTTCATCGGTCCAAACGGGGAGCGGCAGTACGCACCGGACACGTTCCGGACCAAGACGGACGCGGATCGCTGGCTCGTCGGTGTCGAAGCGGACATCAGTAAGGGCGCTTGGCTGGATGACAAGCTCGGGCGGGAAACGTTCGGCAACTACGCCAGTGCGTACCTCCGCGACAACCCGAACGTAGGGGACCGGTGGGAGGAGACGTGTCGGCGGAACATGCGGCTGCACATGACCGCGCTCCTTGATCTACCGCTGATCGCGATCACTCCGCCGGTTGTCCGGAGCTGGTACGCCAAGGCATTGGCCGGGGACGGTGGCAAGACGTCCATCGGGCAGGCGTACCGGTTCCTGCGGGCCGTGATGAACTCGGCGAAGCGAGACGGCGCGATCATGACGAACCCGTGCCAGATTCCCGGCGCGGGCTCGGACAAGGCCAAGGAACGCGGCATCGCAACTCCTGCCCAAGTGGTCGAGGTGGTCGACGCGATCACTCCTCGGTATCGGGCGGCCGTGCTCTTGGCGGCGTGGTGCGGTCTCCGTCGCGGGGAGGTGTGTGGGTTACGGACGGAAGACGTCGACCTGGTCGACCGTGTCGTGTGGGTACGGAAGAACCGCGTAGAACTTCTGGAGAGCCCAAAGAAGTACGACAAGGACCCCAAGTCGGACGCGGGTCGTCGACCGGTCTCGATTCCTCCGCACGTCTTGCCGTATCTCCGGGATCACATGGCGGAGTGGGCCGGTCGAGAACGCTTCTTCATCGGACGCGACGGGCAGCCGATGCGAGGCAACGCGGTCTATCAGGCGTTCGTTCGGGCGCGTGAGCGTGTGGGCATCGGCGTGAGCTTTCATGACCTGCGCCACACCGGTCAGACTCTCGCCGCGAGCGCGGGGGCGACGTTGGCTGATCTCAAAAAGCGGCTCGGCCACGCGTCGGCTGCCGCGTCGCTCCGGTACCTCCACGCGGTCGAGGGCAGGGACAAGGAAGTAGCTGACCAGTTGAGCAAGCTCGCCGCTCGTGGTGACGCTGCGAAGCTGCCCAAATCGATCATCGTCAAGCACTGAACGGGATGACGATGATCTGGTCATCATCCTCGTAGATGATCCTTCCGGGCGCCTGGTGCGAGACTAGTTTGTCGCACCGGACGTCGTGGGCATCGAGGATTTCCAGGTATCCGGCAGCGCGAGCGACGAGCGCTTCGGCTGACTCCTTGAACCAGGCAGTCGCGCCCGGGTTGACCGAGTGGTCGTAGACGGTCGGATCGACAGTTGTGGGGTCGGTGTAGCGGGACTCGTACCAAGCGTTGTTGATCCGGCGGAACTCTTCCTGCTCGGCGGTGAGCCGACCGGCCCTGCTCAGGTTGTTGATCAACCCGAAGAACCCGGGATGGCGCCCCTCGGCGTTGGGCTCGGTGCTCTGGAACCTGACGTAGGTCATGCGACATTCATAGCGAGGCACCTGTCGTGATGTTGCACGGGGATTGCACGAAGCGCCAGTGCAACCCCCGTGACCTGCAAAAACGTACCCGCCTGAAAAGCGGAAGGTCGCCGGTTCGACCCCGGCCCTGGCCACCCGAGTCGCCCGAGGTATGTCCGCGGAAAGCGCGGACCGTGCCTCGGGTGTCGTGTTTTGTGGGGGGGGGAACCCCCCCCCCCCCCCCGGGGGGGGGGGGGTGGGGGGGGCGCACCCCCCCCCCCGCCCCCGAACAGCAACACACACAAACACCAAGAGACA